>CADCVT010000373.1 GCA_902806215.1 uncultured Solirubrobacteraceae bacterium
GTCGCCTACCTCATGACGCGTCCCGACCGCGAGCACGCGGGAGCGCGGCGCCGCGAGGCGCTCAAGGCCGCCGGCGGCGCCCTGCGGGTCCTCGCCCAGCGACCGACCTTCCTCCTGCGGCTCTTCCTCCTCGGCACGCTGTCGATCCTGGCGCTCGACGCCGCGGCCTACGCGATCTCGCAGGCCTTCACGACGACGGTCGTGATCATCAACGTCGAGGGCAACAACCTGCTGATGGCGATCCTGGCGGGCTACATCGCCCGGCTCGTGCAGTTCACGCCCGGCGGCCTCGGCCAGTGGGAGTGGGGCTTCGCCGCCGCGCTCTACATCGGCGGCCTCGGCTTCCCGGAGGCGGCGACGCTCGCGATCCTGGTCACCGTCCTGCGCTACATCGTCGGCGGGATCGTCTTCGCCGTCATCAACTTCGCCTACGGCGTGGAGACGACCCTGCCGCACGTTCTGAACCGCTTCGCCGGAACCGAGAGGAGCGCGGCATGAGCGGCGCCACCGACGACGTGCGCCAGGGCGCCGTCTCCGCCACCGAGGCCCAGGGCATCCGCCCGCCGGCCGCACCCGTCGGGGCGCTGCCGCTCCGCGGCCTGCCGTCGGCTCCGAGCGCGAGCAAGATCTGGTCGCGCGGCCTCGTGCTGTTCACGGTCTTCCTGGTCGTGTGGCTGCTCGACCAGTTCGCCAACCTCCTCATGGACTACTGGCTCCTGGAGGGGCTGGGCTACGAGGACGTCTTCTGGACGAACTTCCAGGTCGAGGCGGTCCTGTTCGTGATCGCGCTCGTCGCGGTCACCGCGGCGATCAGCGCGCCCGCCTTCCTCGCCGGGCTCTCGAGCCGTGCGCGCAAGCACATGATCGCCATCGGGGTCCTCACCGGGATCCTGGCCGGGGTCTGGCTCGCCAGCCACTACCGGGAGTTCCTGCTCCTGCTCGACGGCAAGCCGTTCGGGCGCGAGGACCCGGTGTACGGCAACGACGTCGGCTTCTACGTCTTCGACCTGCCGGCGATCAAGACGATCCTCCACGCGATCGAGGACGTCGCGATCATCGCGATCGTCGCCGGGGTCATCGCGTCGGTGCTCAGCACGAAGGGGCAGGTGCGCCCGTCGGGCTTCGGACGCCTGCGCCGCATCATCGGGCGGGCGGCGTCGCCGTACGTGCTGGCGTCGATCGCCGTGCTCGGCGTCGCGCTCGCCGTCGACATCTGGCTGCACCGCTACGACCTGCTGCTCAAGGAGAACATCGACTCCTCGATCTACAACGGCGCGCAGGCCATCGACGTCACCGGCATCTTCAGCTCGAAGAACGCGCTGTGGGTCGAGTCGTTCGCGACGCTGCTCGGGACGATCGGGATCATCGTGACCCTGCGCGCCCTGCGCGAGGGCGTCACGAAGGAGGGCGTGACGCACTGGAAGACGCGCACGGCGCCGCGCCGCATGGCGCTCGCGCTGCTGCCGGGCCTCGTGCTCACGTTCATCGTCCAGGCCGGCGTATCGCTGCGCGACGACTTCGAGATCCAGCCGAACGAGCCGGTCGTCCAGCTGCCCTACATCAAGCGCCACATCGACGCGACGAACTTCGCGTACGGCATGGACAAGGTCGAGACCAAGCAGTTCACGCCGAACGGCGCGGGCGACCCGGTGCCGAGCCTGAAGTCGCTGCTCGACAGCCCGGCGATCAAGAACGCGCCGCTGTGGCCGGGCTACAGCGCGTCGCTCGAGCGCCAGGTCGACCCGGAGTACCTCGACCGCCTGCTGCTGAAGGCCGGCGACCCGTCGATCTACCAGCCGACCAACCAGGTCTACAACCAGCAGCAGAAGCTTCGGCCGTACTACGAGTTCATGGACATGGACACGGTCCGCTACAAGGTCAACGGCGAGTCGCGGCTGTTCGCGAGCTCGGCCCGTGAGCTGCCGCTCGTCGAGCCGCAGCCGTGGCTTGCGTGGTGGGGCCAGCGGTACATGGTCTTCACGCACGGCTCGGGTCTCGTGATGAACCTGCTGCGCGGCGTGAGCAACGAGGGTTACCCGCAGTACCTGTCGCGGGACATCCCGTCGAAGGTCGACGCACCCGAGCTCGCGGTGAAGAACCCCGCCATCTACTACGGCGAGGGCGCCGGCTCGATGGCGTACTCCAACGTGCAGGACCTCGACGAGCACGACTTCCCGACGGCCGAGGGGCGGGCGCAGATCGCCTACCCGAAGGACGTCGAGGCGGGCGTCGAGCTCGACTCGTGGGTCAAGCAGGCGGTCTTCGGCTGGAAGAGCCGGCAGTTCCTCGAGATCTTCTTCTCGGACCTCATGAAGGACGACTCGCGCGTCCACTACTTCCGCACGCCGCTCGAGCGGCTGGAGAAGGTCGCGCCGTTCCTGTGGGGCGACACCGACCCGTACGCGGTGACGAACGGCGACCGCGTGACCTGGATGGTCAACGGGCTGACCCACTCGAACAACTACCCGTACAGCATGCGCGGGCAGCTGGGCGACAAGTCCTACGTCCGCACGCCGACGCCGCGCAACGAGATCTGGACCAACTACGTCCAGGACTCGGTAAAGGCCACGGTCGACGGCTTCACCGGCGACATCAAGCTCTACCAGTGGAAGGACGAGCCGGTCGTCAACACGTGGGCCGACATCTACCCGGACCTGTTCCAGGAGAAGGAGGCGATGCCGCCGCGGCTCGTCGACCAGGTGCAGTACCCGCCGCAGCTCATGCACCTCCAGTTCGACGACCTCTACGTGTTCACCCACATGAAGGACCCCCTGACGTTCTTCAGCCAGGAGGACCTCTACGACGACGGCGACGAGGTCAAGGGACCCATCCTCGGCGAGGGCGGCGAGGCGATCAACTTCTCGATCGAGCCCTACAACTGGATGGCCGACACGACGAAGGGCCCGATGCCCCGTTCGGCGCCGCCGCAGCAGTTCTCGCTGTCGACGATCTTCACGCCGGAGAACTCGCTGAACCTGCGGTCGATCATCACCGCCTACCAGGAGGGCCGGGACTACGGCCGCCTCCACGAGCTCCAGGTTCCCAAGGGCGAGTTCCACCCGGGGCCGGAGCAGGCGGACGCCGCGATCGACCAGGACCCGTTCATCTCGCAGCAGTTCGCGCTGTGGAGCCGGACCGGCCTCGAGGTCATCCGCGGTCACACGACGCCGCTGCTCGTCGAGAACGAGCTGCTGTACATCGAGCCGATCTTCGTGCGCTCGGTGCAGAACCCGATCCCGCAGCTCGAGCGTGTCGTGGTCGTGTTCCGCGGCGACGCGTTCATGGGGCAGACGCTCGAGGACGCGCTCCGCGAGGCCGTCGTCGGCCGGCCGCAGTTCCCGATCCGGCCCGGCCCGGAGCTCGGCGGCGAGCCCGGGTTCGACCCCAACGGCGACCGGCAGCTCACGCCGGGCGACGTCCCCGTCCCGGGGCGCAACCGCGGTGACGGCGGCAGCCTCAGCGACACCCCGGTCTTCGAGGAGGAGGGCGGCGGCCAGGAGGATCGGGGCGCCGGGCCGCCGGCGGGTCGGGGCGGCGGCGAGTAGCTCCCAGCCGCTGACCTCGGACGTGCGACACTCACCGCGTGCGTGAAGCCGCTGCCGTATCCGCGCTCGCGCTGACGCTTGGCCTGACCCTCCGCGCCCCGCTCCTGCCGACCGGGGTGCGGGTGGGTCCCGGCATCGCGGCGGTCATCGGCGTCGGCGTCGCGCTCCTGCTCGGGGGCATCGGCGAGCAGGACATCGTCGAGGCGTTCGACGTGCTGTGGCGCCCGTTCGTCGCGCTGATGGGGCTGATGGTGCTCACCGGCGTGGCCGGGCGCGTCGGGCTGATGGAGCGCCTGGCGGCCGTCGTGCTGCCGCGCGCCGGCGGCTCGGCGACGCGGCTCTACGCGCTGGTGTTCGTGCTGAGCCTCGGCACCGCGGCGGTGCTCAACAACGACGCGGCGATCCTGCTGCTCACGCCGGTCGTGGTGCTGCTCGTGCGCGCGCTGTACCCCGACCGGCCCTCGCTGCTCGTGCCGTTCGCGTTCGCGGTGTTCATGGCCGCGGGCGTCGCCCCGTTCGTCACGTCGAACCCGATGAACACGGTCGTGGCGGGCGTCGCGGACATCGACTTCAACGAGTACGCCGCGCGGATGTTCCCGGTCGCCATCGCCGGGTCGATCGTGACGTTCGTCGTCCTGCGGATCGTGTTCGCGTCCGAGCTGCGGGAAGCGCCGGCGCAGGCGCCGCTGCCCCCGGTCGAGCCATGGACGCGGGCACAGTGCGAGGTGCTCGGCCTGGTGCTGACGGTGCTCGCCCTGTACCCGGTGTTCGCGCTCGCCGGCGTCGAGGTGTTCGCAGTGGCCGCGGCGGGCGGCGCGGTCGCGCTGCTGCTCGCCTGGCGGCACCGGGCCGGCAGGCCGTTCGAGGTCCTGCGCACGAATGTCGCGTGGGAGATCCTCGTGTTCCTGCTCGGGATGTTCCTGCTCGCCGAGGCGCTGCAGAACGCGGGCGTCGTCGAGCGTCTCACCGACCTCTACGCCGACGGCGGGCAGACGGTCATCGGCGTCACGTCGGCCCTCGGGTCGGCGCTCATCAACAACCACTCCATGGCGCTGACGAACCTCCTCGCGGTCGAGGACCTGCCGGGCGCCGAGCGCGACCAGTACCTCGCCGCGCTCATCGGCGGCGACCTCGGGCCGCGGCTGCTGCCGATCGGCTCGCTCGCCGGGCTGCTGTGGATCGCGGTGCTGCGCGGGCTCGACGTCGTCGTGTCGCTGCGGCGCTTCGTCGTCGTCGGCGCCGCGGTGACGGTGCCGAGCCTCGCGGTCTCGCTCGGCGTGCTCGCGCTGCTCCCCTAGTACCTACTCCTCGCCGCCCTTGCCCTCGGGCGGCCCGCCCTCGCCCGCGCCGGCCGGCGGTCCGCCGGGCTCCTCGTCGGGCTTCGGGCCGTTGATCCGCTTGAACTCGGCCAGCGCGGCCTCAGCCTCGGCGAGGAACTCCTCTGCCTCCGGCGTCGGGAAGTACTTGAGCGAGTTCTTGGAGATCGAGACAGCGGACTGCGGCGAGTCCTTCGTCTTCTTGGCCTCCGCGAAGCGATCCTTGGCGACCTTCAGCGTGATCTCGGCGGCCTTCGGCCGGTACTCCTGGTACTTCGCCTCGACGCGCTCGCAGTCGCGGAAGGGCCGCAGCGTCGCGAAGGTGCCGTCGAAGTCGTCCTCGTTGAACAGGAACGCGGCGTCCTTCAGGGCCTTGTCGACCTGGGGAGGACAGGCCTGGGCCTCGGAGGTCCCCGCGGCGGGCGCCCCGTCGCGGGCTTCGTTCTCGCCGTCTCCGCCGCAGCCGGCGAGTCCGAGGACGAGACAGGTGAGCAGGGCAGCAGAGCGTGGCACGCGGCGATCCTATAGACGTTCGGCGTAGATGGAAGCTCCTACGGCCCTGCACTTCCAGCGCTGCGCCTCCTGCGCGTCGGCCGTGCACCCGCCGCGGCCGATGTGCCCGGTGTGCGGCTCGCGCGAGCTCGGCTGGGAGGAGAGCACGGGGCACGGCACCGTCTACTCCACCTCCGATGTCCACACGCGCGACGGTGTCCACAACGTCTCGCTGATCGACCTCGACGAGGGCATCCGGCTGATGAGCAGCGTGCCGGCGTCCCTTGAGATCGGTGAGCGCGTCGGCGCATTCGTCGACGACGATGGGCGGCTCGTGTTCGCTCCGCTCGCGGAGGCCATGTGAGGGGCCGCGTCGCAATCGCGGGCGTCGGCGAGTCCGACTCGTGGGACGTCGGGGCCGACAGCGGCCTGGAGCCGCTCGACCTGATCTCCCAGGCGACGGCCCACGCCCTCGACGACGCCGGGATCCACAAGGACGCGATCGACGGCCTGTTCACCGCCTCGGCCTACTACGGCATGCCGGGGCTGAACGTCGCCGAGCACCTCGGCATCCGGCCGCGCTACAGCGACAGCACGAACCTTGGCGGCGCCTCGTTCCTCAGCCACGTCCTGCACGCGGCCGCCGCGATCGCGGCAGGCCTGTGCGAGGTCGCGCTCATCGCCTACGGCTCCACCCAGCGCGCCGACGGCGGGCGCCTGAAGAGCGTCGCCGAGGCCTACCCGTGGGAGCAGGAGTTCCGGCCGCGCTACCCGATCACGCAGTACGCGCTCGCCGCCGCGCGGCACATGCACGAGTTCGGCACGACGCGCGAGCAGCTCGCCGAGGTCGCCGTCTCCGCGCGCGCCTGGGCCAACGAGAATCCGCGCGCGTTCGCGCGCGGTCCGCTCACCGTCGACGACGTGCTCGGAGCGCGGATGATCTCGACGCCGCTGACCGCCAAGGACGCGTGCCTCGTGACCGACGGCGCGGGCGCCGTGCTGGTCGTCGGCGCCGAGCGCGCCGCCGACCTGCGCCAGCCGCCCGTGGTCGTGCTCGGCGCCGGCGAGGCGCACTGGCACCGCAACATCTCGCAGATGCCCGACCTCACCGTGACCGCGGCGGTGGACTCGTCCGCGCGGGCGTACGCGATGGCCGGGGTCGAGCCGGCCGACGTCGACGTCGTCGAGGTGTACGACGCCTTCACGATCAACACGATCCTCTTCCTCGAGGACCTCGGGTTCTGCGCCAAGGGGGAGGGCGGGGCGTTCGTCGAGGGCGGCCGGATCGCGCCCGGCGGGGAGCTTGCGGTCAACACGAACGGCGGCGGGCTGAGCTACTGCCACCCCGGCATGTACGGGATCTTCCTGCTCATCGAGGCGGTCAGGCGGATCCGCGCGGGCGCCGACGTCGCGGTCGCGCACGGCAACGGCGCCGTCCTCTCGGCCCAATCCACCGTCGTCCTGGGTAGTGGCGCGACGGCGTGAAGCGCGTGATCTAGGCTTCCTTCCCATGGGCGGCGAGATCTTCGTCTGGATCATGGTCGGGATCTTCGGGCTGCTGTTCGTCATGGTGATCCTGCTCGGGATCTTCTATCCGGGCTCGGGCGCCGGGCAGCTGGACTGGAAGCCGACCCGTTCTCCGGAGGTCGAGGCGCAGAACGAGGTCGACGACATCGCGCAGATGCTCGCGGCGACGAACGCCAAGCGGCGCCGCCGCGGCGAGAAGGACCTGACCGAGGAGGGCATGAACGCCCGCGTCCACGAGGAGCTCAGGCTGCAGGCCGAGATGCGCGACCGTACTGTCCTCGACTCCGAGATGGTCCAGCTCCTCGACGCCCGCAACGAACGCCGCCGCAAGCGCGGCCTGCCCGAGATGACGCTCGACGAGTTCCGGGCGTCGCTCGATGTCCCGCCGCCGCGGGCCCAGTCGTAGATGGCGCGCTTCCTCATCGTCGGAGCCGGCAGCTGCCGGGCGCTCGCGCTGACGCGCGGGCTCGTCGCCGAGCGGCACGCGGTCCGCGGCGTCACGCGCGGCGCGCACCGCGAGGCGATCGAGGAGGCCGGGGGAGAGGCGTGGATCGGCGACCCCGACGTCGTCGGGACGCTGCGATACGCGACCGAGAACGTCACGCTCCTGCTGTGGCTGCTCGGCGGCGTCGAGCAGGAGGACCTGCACGGATCGCGGCTGCAGATGATGCTCGAGCGCACGATCGACACGACCGTGCGCGGGTTCCTCTACGAGGCAGGGGGGGCGGGGACCGCATCGGGCGCGGCGATCGTGGAGCGGATGGCGACGTACAACGAGATCCCGTTCTCGATCGTCGAGAAGGGCGCGCCGTTGCGCCCTGCCGTCGACGAGCTCCTCTCGCGCTAGCTCCCGCTAGCATCGGCGACGGAAACTGCCGAATCCTGACTGGAGTTATCGCCTATGGCCGACTACGCGAAGGACGTCCTCGTCGAGACCGACTGGGTCGCCGAGCATCTCGAGGACGACTCGATCCGGATCGTGGAGGTCGACGAGAACCCCGCGCTCTACGCCGAGGCCCACATCCCGGGCGCGATCGGCTTCGACTGGAAGAAGGACCTCCAGGACCAGGTCAAGCGCGACTTCCTCGGTCCCGAGGACTTCGGCCGCGTGTTCGGCGAACGGGGCATCACCAACGACCACACGATCGTCCTCTACGGCGACCGCAACAACTGGTTCGCCGCCTACACGTACTGGTACCTCAAGTACTACGGGCACGACAAGGTCCTGCTGATGAACGGCCCGCGCGAGAAGTGGATCAGCGAGGGCAAGCCGACCTCGAGCGAGGTCCCGTCCTACGAGCCCGCGACGTTCACGGCGAAGCCCGGCGACGACGCGATCCGCGCCAAGCGCGACGAGGTGCTCGCCTCGCTCGACAACGGCAAGAAGCTCGTCGACGTCCGCTCGCCGCAGGAGTTCTCGGGCGAGCTGATCGCGATGGCCGGCTACGAGCAGGAGGGCGCCCAGCGCGGCGGCCACATCCCGGGCGCGGCGTCGGTGCCGTGGGCGCAGGCGGTCCGCGAGGACGGCACGTTCAAGTCCAAGGAGGAGCTCGAGGAGCTCTACAGCGGCAAGGGCGTCCTGTCCGGCGACCCGATCATCGCCTACTGCCGCATCGGCGAGCGCTCCGCGCACACGTGGTTCGTGCTGCACGAGCTGCTCGGCAAGGACGACGTCAAGAAATACGACGGTTCGTGGACCGAGTGGGGCAACCTCGTGAACGTCCCCGTGGAGAAGGGGGCCTAGGCAGCGCTGACGTCGAGGCGACCCAGGAGGTCGCCCAGGATGCGCGCCGTGGCTCCCCAGATCAGGCTGTCGCCGACGACGTAGACGTCGGTGCGGAAGGGGACGCCGCGGCGCAGCATCCGCTGTCGCCCGTAGCCGGCGCGCAGGTCGCGCAGGCTCAGCTCGAGGACGATGTCGACCTCGCGCGGCGAGAGCGTCCACTCGAGCCCCGGCTCGATCAGGCCGACGAACGGATAGACCGCGTAGCTCGTCGCGATCGTCGGCGTCGGCTGCAGCGCGCCGACGAGCTCGACGGCGGCCGGCTCGAGGCCGATCTCCTCGTGGGCCTCGCGCAGCGCCGTGTGCTGAAGGTCGGGGTCGGTGTCGTCCTTGCGGCCGCCCGGGAACGAGATCTCGCCCGCGTGGCGGCGCAGGTCGTCGCGGCGCTTGGTGAAGACGAGGTGCGGCTCGCCGTCGTCGGCGATGAACATCGGCACGAGCACGGCGGCGCAGGTGCCGCCGTGGACGTCGATCGTCTGAGCGTCGACCGGGTCGAGCAGGACCCGGCTCAGCGCGCCGGCGAGCTCAGCCCGTTGCGAGCTCGAGGCGCTCGACACGCTCTTGGAACATGACCTCGCCGTCGAGGACGCGGTGGATCGGGCACTTGGCCGCGATGACCCTGAGCTTCTGGACCTGCTCCTCCGGCGCGTCGGCCGGCAGGCGCATCACGAGCTCGAACTTCGTCGGGGACCCGCGCTCGGCCGGCGTGTACTCGCAGACGACCTCGACGTAGCCCAGGTCCCAGCCCTTGCGCTTGGCGTACATCTCCATCGTGATCGCGGTGCACGAGGCGAGGCTGGCGGCCAGCAGCTCCTGGGGATCGGGGCCGGTGTCGTCGCCCCCCTGATCCTCGGGCTCGTCGACGGTGAGGTGATGCCGACCGATGTCCACCGTGTGGCGGAGCGTCCCGGTGCGGCGCGCGACTGCTGCCTTCATGCCTCGATGGTACCCCTCGTCAGGTCAAAGGATTGAAGATCATGCCTGTCGGGACCTTCGGGAAGAAGTAGGTCGACTTCGGGGGCATCGACTCGCCGCTCGCCGCGATCTCCTGGACCTGCGAGACCGGGGTCGGGCGCAGGAGGAACGCGACGTCGAACTCGCCGCTCGTGACCCGGTCGACGGCCTGCCGGCGGTCGCGGGCGTAGTCGAAGCCGTTGTGGTGCGAGATGTCGTCGTCGGAGAGGCCGAGGACGCCCTTGAGCAGCACGTGCTCGAGCGCGGCCGCGTCGAGCTGGCCCAGCGGGCCGGGGAGCGGCGGCTCGCCCAGGTAGGTCAGCTCGAAGGGCTGCTTGAAGTGGCTGCCCAGGTAGCCGAAGACGGGCGGGCCTTCGATCGGCTTCGGGCTCAGCTCGTCCTCGGTGATCTGCTTGATCGCGAACTGCTCCTTGAGGACGTGGGAGAGCGCCTCGTAGCGCTCCTGCCCGCGACCCTTGACGAGGCGGTGCGTCGGGAAGACGGTGAGGCCGGGGTCCTCGAGCGAGACGAGGCACATGAGCACGTAGCCCGCGGCCTCGGTGCCGGCCTCCTGGGCGTAGACGCGGGCGGTCTCGTAGCGGTGGTGGCCGTCGGCGATGAGCAGCTCGGCGTCCTTCAGCGCGTTCTGGACCCGCTCGATCGTGCTCGGGTCGCCGACGCGCCAGAGGCGGTTCGTCGTCCCGTCGGCGTCGACGGTCGTCCCGAACGGCTCCTGCTCGGTTGCCGGTTTCAGCGCGTCCCAGGCGGCCGTGCCGCTGTAGAGGGAGAAGATCGGGGAGAGGTTTGCCTGGGTCGCGCGCTGGAGGCGCAGGCGATCCTCCTTCTGGCCCGGGTGCGTGCGCTCGTGTGGGCGGATCCGGCCCGGGCCGTAGTCCTCGACCTTGACCGCGGCGAAGAACCCGCTGCGAGTCTTCCGCTCGCCGTCGGGCGTCGTGTAGTCCTGGGTGAGGATCCACAGCGCGGGCTCGTCGTCGTGGACGAGGACGCCGTCTGCCTGCCACTGCCGGAACGTCGTCGCCGCCTGCTCGTAGGGGTCGTCGCCCTGCGGCAGGTCGATCTCCACCACGTTGTGCGGCGAGCGCTCGAGCAGCGCGGCCCGCTGGTCGGCGTCGATGACGTCGTAGGGCGGGGCCACCACGGCGTCGAGGTCGACGTCGGGCGCGTAGTGGACGGCGTGCAGCGGTCGGATCTCGGCCATAGGCGGCCGGATCCTACGCGCGCTGCTGACCGGCTTACTTGCGGGTGCCGAAGGTGGTGGTGTACGTCGCGCCGCGGTCGGCCTCGCCGGGCGCGCCGAGCGCGACGCCGACGCCGATCTCCGAGAAGCCGCGGTGCAGGATGTTGCGCTTGTGGCCGGCGCTGTTCATCCAGCTCTTGACGATCGACTGCGGCGTCGCGAAGCGCCCGGTGCCGTAGGCGATGTTCTCGCCGACGCTCCAGCCGCGGGCGCCGCGGAGGTAGCCGGCCGACTTGATGCGGTCCGACGGCGACGAGCCCGCGGGCGTGTCGTGGGCGAAGAAGTTGCGCGAGACCATGTCGCGGGAGTGCTTGTCGGCGGCGTTCTCGAGCCGGTCGTTCTCGCGCAGGCGCGGGAGGCCACGGCGAGTGCGCTCGGCGTTGACGAGGCACAGGACCGACTGCTCGACCTGGACGACGTTCTCGCTCGACGGGTCGAGGTGGCTGCTCTGGCACGCCGTCGGGTTCGCGGCGGCGGGAGCGGCGAAGAAGGCGACGGCGATCGTGGCGATCACCGGGACGAGGAAGCGGCGGCTGCTCATGCACGTGGTCCATCGGGTGCAGAGCCTTCAGAAGCGACGCGATCAGCCGAAGGCTGGACACACGTCCGACCCGGTCGACGTCGAGATCGACGTTGTCCCCCTATGACGGGGAGTTCGTCGATGTCGACGGGAAGTCGGGGCGCCCGGATTCGAACCGGGGACTTCTGACCCCCAAAGCCAGCGCTCTAGCCAGGCTGAGCTACGCCCCGTGACTGCAGGAGCAGCGTACCTGCCGGTCGTGGCCGCGTCGCGGGGTTCCGGTTCGAGTCCGGGTTGGCGTGGCGGCGGTGCGCCTCTCTCCGCGCGTTCGTAGTCTTCTGCGGGCCATGGGTGTCACCAGCAGCACAGCGATCGACTTCGAGGCGGCCGAGCGGGCCGCCCGCGACCTGCTCGGGGCGCTCGGCGTCGACGTCGACGACGAGAGCATCCGCGACACGCCCGCCCGCGTCGCGCGCATGTACGCGGAGATGCTCACGCCGGTCCCGTTCAACGCCACGACGTTCCCGAACGACGGCGGCTACGACGAGCTCGTCGTCGCGACGCACATCCCGTTCCACTCGCTGTGCGAGCACCACCTGCTGCCGTTCGTCGGGATCGCGCACGTCGGCTACCTGCCGGGCGAGCGGATCATCGGGCTGTCGAAGCTCGCGCGCGTCGTCGACCACTTCGCGCGAGGCCTCCAGGTCCAGGAGCGCATGACGACGCAGGTCGCGGCCTGGCTCGACGACGAGCTCGCGCCCAGAGGCGTCGGCGTCGTCCTCGAGGCCGAGCACATGTGCATGTCGCTGCGCGGCGTGCAGAAGCCCGGCGCCCGCACGGTCACCTCCGCGCTGCGCGGGCTCGTCCGCGACGACGTCCGCACGCGTCAGGAGTTCCTGACGCTGACCGGCCGCCGCGCGACCACACCCTGACCGCGACGCGCTTTACTTCGCCGTCTCGCCCCGGTAGCTCAGCTGGATAGAGCGGCGGCCTTCTAAGCCGCATGTCGCAGGTTCGAGTCCTGCCCGGGGTGCTGGATCGGTAGGCCGTCCTCTCGAGCTCGCAGCCCTGCCGTCAACGCTGGCGGCTGCCCGTGAGCGCGGCGGCTGCCCCGAGGGTCAGATAGATCCCTCCGACGACCATGCCTTGGCGGCGCGCGAAGCCCGGCCGGCGCCTCAGCCAGCCTCCGAGCGCGTCGGCGGCAAGCGCGTACGCGACGTTGCTCGTCAGTCCGATAGCGATGAGCACCAGGCCGAACGTGACGACCTGACCGCTCACGGGGCGCGACGGGTCGAGGAACTGGGGCAGGAAGGCCAGGAAGAACAGCGCGACCTTCGGGTTGAGGACGTTGACGATCACGCCATCGACGTAGACACGGCGCAGCGAACCGTTCTGGCCGGTGGCCTCGGGTACGTCGATCCCCTCGCCGCGGAGGGCCCGGATGCCCAGGAAGACCAGGTACGCCGCGCCGAGGTACCGCACGACGTCGAAGGCGACGGCCGAGGACGCGACGATCGCCGAGAGCCCCACCGCGGCGGCGGCAACGTGGACCAGGGTCCCGGTCTCCACACCGGCCGCCGACGCCAGGCCGGCCCGCCGGCCGCCGCTGATTGAGCGAGTGACGATGTAGAGGTGATTGGGCCCCGGGATGGCGACGAGAACCGACGCGGCCAGGGCGAACAGCAGGAGGGTCGTGAGCTCGGGCATGGCGTCAGCCTGCCGCGTCGAAGACGGCGATGAGGATCATGTCCCGAGCTTCGTCGTTCAGGGCCGGCGTGTCCATGTCTCTGCGTCGCTCGATCGTGTTCGATCGTCCACAGACGCGTCCCTCGGCCTACGAATGCAGGGCGCGCGCGACGACCCGTCGGAGGACCGGACCTCCCGGCGGCGCTCGTGATCGGCTTCGTCGTCGTCGGGCGAGGTGGCGTAGGTTGGCCGCATGACCCGCATCGTGAGCGACTTCGACGACACCACCACCGCGCTCGGCGTCGTCGACGGCATCGACCTGACCGGTCGCAACGCGGTCGTCACCGGCGGCGCGTCGGGCATCGGCGTGGAGACCGCCCGTGCCCTCGCTCACGCGGGCGCGCGCGTGACGCTTGCGGTCCGGGATACGCAGGCCGGCGAGCGGGTGGCCAGGGACATCGCGCAGAGCAGCGGACGCGACGACGTCGCTGTCGCGCCGCTCGATCTGGCCGACCTCGCGACGATCGACGCGTTCGCCGCGGGCTGGGACGGGCCCCTGCACATCCTGGTCAACAACGCGGGTGTCATGGACACGCCGCAGGGCGCGACGAAGCAGGGCTGGGAGACCCAGTTCGGCACGAACCACCTCGGCCACTTCGCGCTCGCGACTGGGCTGCACGACGCGCTCGCCGCCGCGGGTGACGCCCGGATCGTCTCGGTGTCGTCCAGCGGCCATGCGGCGTAGCCGATCGTCTTCGAGGACCTGTTCTTCGAGCGCCGCGCCTACGACGCGGGCAAGGCGTACGGCCAGTCCAAGACCGCCAACGCGCTGTTCGCCGTCGAGGCGACGCGCCGCTGGGTCTCCGAGGGCATCACCGCCAACGCACTGATGCCCGGCGGCATCTGGACGCCGCTGCAGCGCCACTGGAGCGCCGAGAAGCGCGCCGCCGCCGAACAGCAGGCCCGCCGGGCCGAGCAGGCCGGTGCCTTCCGGATGAAGACGCCCGAGCAGGGCGCGGCCACCTCGGTCTTCCTGGCCGCCTCGCCGCAGGTCGCGGGCATCGGCGGGCGCTACTTCGAGGACTGCAACGAGGCGGAGGTCGTCGACCAGCTTCAGGGCATCCACGGCGTCATGCGGCACGCGCTCGACCCCGACGACGCGCGACGCCTGTGGGACGTCTCGGAGCGGCTCGTGACCGCCGCCCGATCCGCGGCGCCCGCCGCGGTCTGAACCGGCAGCACAACACGGCCGGGTGGCGCCTAGGTTCCCCCGGAGAGGTTCGCGACGATCTCGCGCGTCGTGTCGAGGAACGCTCCACGGACCGTCGAGCTGTCGCCGGGCCGCCACACCGCGACGAGCCGCGACGTGATGCCGGGGTCGCGCAGCGGCTTGAGGACGACATCGCGGCGGGTCATCGGCGCGATGCTCGGCGGCTGCAACGAGAAGCCGAGTCCGGAGGCGACCAGGGCCTGCAGGGTCGAGAAGTTCGCCACATCGCGTGTGCCACCGCCGGATGGCGCGCAGTAGGTGACGAGCTCGTCGTACATGAGCGGGTTGTTGAAGCGCTCGAAGAACAGGAACGGCTCGCCCGTGAGCTCCTCCGGCGCGACCGCGTCCGCGTCGGCCATTCTGTGGTCGTTGGGCAGCACGGCGACCCACCGCTCTTCCAGCAGCACCAAGGTCTCGAGCTCGGCGCGCGTCGGGATCGGGGTCCGTACGAGCGCCAGGTCCGCGCGGTCGCCGAGCAGCGCGTCGATCGCGCCGACGATCCCGCTCTCGACGAGGTCGATCACGACGTCGGGGTAGCGCTCGCGGAAGGCGCGGATCGCCTGCGGGAGGACACCGACGACCGCTGACGACGTTCCGACGATCGAGAGGCGCCCGAGCTCGCCCCGGGCCGCGCGCACGGTCGCGTCGAGCGCGTGGTCGAGCTGAGCCATCGCGCGGCGCCCTTCCGTCACCAGCGTCTTGCCGGCCTGTGTGAGGGCGACCTTGCGCGACGAGCGCTCGAGCAGCTCGACGCCGAGCTCGTGCTCGAGGCCGCGGATCTGCTCGCTGAGGGTCGGTTGCGTGAAGTGCAGCCTCTGCGCCGCGTGGCCGAAGTGAAGCTCCTCGGCGAGAACGAGGAACGACGCGAGTTGCTGGAGCCGGATCACGCCGCCTCATCCTGTCGCGCGGCTCGTGCCGGGGCGCCGTTTCAGCGCGTTCGTCGCGGCGCGCGGCCGCGCTGGACACGCCACGCCAGGATCTGCGGCATGGTGCCGGGGCGCGTGATCCGCAGCTCGACGCGCGTGCCGGGCCGGAAGCGCAGGCGGCGCAGCGAGACCGGGGCGGTCACGGTGCCTCGGCGGACCGCGAGGCTGCGGCGCCGTGTGGGGCAGCGGCGCCCGCTGCAACGCAGCTCGACCGAAGCGGCGACTGGAAGCCCGGAGACGCGGAGGCTGCGAACGCGCGTCCACCGGCGGCCTGCGATCCATCGTGCGCGGACCGTCGCCGACAACCGCTGCGCCGGCCGTGCCGGGCGGTTGCCCGCGCCTGGAGGAGGGGCGAGTCCGGGCGAGCCGGGCGCAGGCGGGCCCGCCGAGGGCAGGTCCGCGCCCTTGGGCGGCGGGTCCCCTGGCTTGCAGTCGGTGGCTGCGTCCTTGAACCGCAGGACGTCCAGACCACGGGTGTAGTCGACGACGTAGACGATGTCGCAGGTGATCCAGTATGCGCCGGATGCGTTGGTGCCGGGCGCGCGGAAGTGACCCGTCTCGGAGATGTTCCCCATGGCGTCGACGCGCAGGAACTTCGCGCCATGGTCGTAGGCGCCCATCGCGACGATGCCGCCGTCCTTCCAGCTCGGCCGGGTCTCGAACCAGTGCGGCGAGCACCCCAGGCCGGTGTTGACGGCGGGGTTGCCGCTCGACCTCTCGTCGTTGTCGTTCTGGAGGAAGTAGGACGTCTTGGGCTCGAGCTTGCCGGTCTCGGCGGTGCGGCCTGCGTCGAAGATCGTGAAGTCCCCGACGCCGGCTTCGCAGCGCTGCGTGGCGTTGGTCTCGAAGTCCGCGAGGACCCACCGGTCGAGGCCCTCGCGCGGCCACTCGACGGAGTGGTAGCGCTTGGCCTGATCCGGTGAGCGGGCGAGGACCTTGGGCTTCAGTGGGTTGGCTCGGACGTCCATGAGCTGGATCGGCGCGGAGGCGCTGAGCACGAGTCCCGGGGCGATCTCGGTGACGTCGTGGACCTTGCGCGACGGCAGGACGCCGTTGTCGGTCCAGTCGCCGAGCACCTTGGGCTTGGCCGGGTCGGCAAGATCGACGACCGAGCCTCCCGAGGTTGCGCCGGCGTCGCCCGCGGTGCGGTAGCTGCCGTAGAGATAGCGGCAGTCCAGGACGCAGGTCATCGTGTGCGTGCCGGCGTTCGGCAGCTCAGCGGCGAGCTTCGGCTCGGTCGGGTTGCGGACGTCGTAGACGAAGAGCGACTGCGTGGTCGCGAAGTCGCTGTAGATGAGCGAGCGGCCGTCGACGGCGACGTCCTCGTTCTCGAAGCGGCAGGAGAAGTTGGTCCGCGAGATGAGCTTCGGCTTCGCCGGCTCGCGGATGTCGTAGACCGAGAAGTGGGTCAGGCCGGTGATGTAGAAGCGGTCGCCCACGCGACGGCCGCCCGCGGTCATGTCGAGCGACTCACCGGCGACCCAGCCGAGGTGCTCGACGTTCGGCGACGTCTCGACCTGGCCGACGAGGGGATCGGCAGGCTTGGTGCAGGTCGGCAGGAGGTCCCCGTGGGCAGAGGCCTGGGCCGCGAGGGCGAGGACGAGCACGGCTGTCACGAGAGCGAGACGCATCGCTCCTGACGGTAATCGCGCGCGGACCCAGGTCAATCGGAACCGGCGGTACCTGATCCTCCGGAATTCCGATTGATCTTCGGGCGAAGTGGACTAGCGTCGTTTCCATGCTCCGCCGCGTGCTCGCTCTTGCCCTGCCGCTTGCCCTGCTCGTCGCTCCGGCGGCGTCCGGCGCGCCGGTCGCCGAGGTGGTGCCGTTCGAGACGAAGGGCCGCGACGGAACGCCGTTGCAGGGACACGTCTACCTCCCAGAGGGATCGCGTCCCTTCGCGACCGTCCTCGAGCTCAGCCCGTACTGGGGCGGCGCGAAGGCCGCCACGGAGTCGCAGAGCGACGGCGAGGGCAGGCTCAGCGAGGAGATGCAGCCGTTCATCGACGCGGGGTTCGCCGTCGCGTTCGTGAGCATGCGCGGAAGCGGCCGCAGCGGTGGATGCCTCTCCTTCGGCGCCGAGGAGGATCGCACCGACGCCTACGAGATCATCCAGGGCCTCGCCGCGCAGCGGTGGAGCAACGGCAGCATCGGGATGTACGGGCTCAGCTACGACGGCTGGTCGCAGTTCCTGGCCATGGCGGCCGCGCCGCCGGCGCTGAAGGCGACCATCCCCGGCAGCGGGGTCATCGACCTCTGGAGCCTGCTCGGGCGGCGCGGCGCTCCGCTCTTCGTGGCCGGCCCCGCCTTCACGCCGCTGTGGACGGCGCTCACGTCCGCGGGCTCGATCCACCAAGGCGGCGCGCAGCGGTTGGGCTGCCCGGACGCGGTGACGCACATCCGCGAGAACGCCGACCTCGGCGTCACCGGCAACCGCACGAAGTGGTTCGAGGACCGCGACCTGCGCCCGCTGCTGAAGGAGAGCCGCGTCCCGGCGCTCGTGACCAACGGCATGGCCACGCTCCGCGCCCCGCTGACCGACCAGGAGGGCCACGTCCTCCAGTTCGAAGGGCTCTGGGACATCCTGAGTCCCGACCGCACGCGCTTCGTGCTCGGCCAGTGGGGCCACCAGCCCGCGTACCTGGATCGCGACGACTTCCTGAAGATGTCGGTCGCCTGGATGGACCACTACCTCCGCGGCGGTCCGCAGACGGTGAAGCCCGGCGTCGTCGAGTACCAGCAGCTCGGTGGACAGTGGAAGTCCGCGACGAGCTGGCCGCCGCCGTCGCGGACGCTCCCGCTCAAGCTCTCGAAGGAGCGCCTGGTGCCCGAGGGCGCGCAGGTGGAGTCGAGCGAGACCCGGTTCCAGTCGACCGACAACGACCCCGGGCTCCGCGTCGACACGGAGGAGACGGGCGGTCGCTACGCGACCTCGACGTGCGGGCCGAACCAGGCGACCTACGTGTCGGCGCCGATGCCCGAGGACGTCGAGCTGGCGGGCAACTTCCAGGTCGAGCTGACGCTGTCGAGCACCCAGCCCGGCGGGCACTTCGCGGTCCTCCTGCACCGGACGAAGAACGACGGCTCGTGTCCGGACCGCGAATCGGTCGAGGTCGGCCGGGCGCTGCTCGACCTCAGGCACTGGCGCACCGCAGGGCGCGCCGAGGACTTCCCGACCGGCAAGCCGACGACGTTCACCTTCACGAGTCACCCCACCGCCGCGAAGGTCCTCAAGGGCGAGCGTCTCGTCGCCGCGATCGGCGGCGGCGCGTGGGAGATCGCGTCGGATCCGCTCAAGCCGTTGCTCACCGTGCACACCGGCAGGGGGATCGCCGGCCGGATCACGCTGCCGATCGTGACCGGCGAGCTGCCCGACAGGCGTACGGACGCCGCCGACCGGTCGGTGAGCGTCGAGCTGCCGCCCGCGTCGTCCTCGCCGCGGTCGTCGAACGCGTCGCGGAAGTGCGTGAGCCGGCGGCGCTTCCGCATCCGCCTCCGTGCACCGGGCGGCGACCGGATCGAGAGCGCGACGGTCTCGGTCGACGGCAAGCCCCGCCGCACGGTGCGGGGGCCGCGACGCACGGCGACGGTCGATCTGCGCAAGCTGCCGCGCGGGCGCTTCAGCGTGTCCGTCTCGGTCCGCACCGTCTCGGGGCGCCGTGCGCGCGAGAAGCGCCGCTACCGGACCTGCACGCCCAAGCCCCGCCGCGGCAGGCAGCGACCCTGATGCGGCGCATGAGAGGGCGCGGAGGTCTCGTCGCGTGCCTGATGGCGGTTGCCGGAACGGCGGCGCTCTCGGTGGTGGCGATGCCCGACGACGGGCGGCTGACGCCGATGCAGCAGCACGAGCTCGAGGAGGAGCGCGAGAAGCAGGCGATGCTCATCGCGCCGCCGGACTCCGGCCGCCGCTTCGCGCAGGCGCCGTACCCGAGCAAGAACTTCGACGGCAAGGCGGGGGCCGGCGGGAAGGCCGTCGCCTACCGTTCCGATGGTCGGCTCGTGACGACGCCGGAGGCGGTCGCGGCAGCGCCCGAGACGCGGCTGTGGCGCACGGGCTACGGGTCGTGGGAGCCATCGCTCGGGGTCAACCGCCGCGGCACGATCTTCTTCAGCGCGCGCAACACCAACGCCGACCCGGGCGTCGCGATCTCCGACGACGGCGGACGCACCTGGCGGCGCTCCAAGCCGCCGGGGCACGCCGCGAGCCTCGATCCGTTCCTCTGGGTCGATGAGACCACCGGCAGCATCTTCGCCAGCGACATCGACGCGTCGATCACGTGCACGCCGATCTCTCGCTCCGACGACGACGGCAGGACGTGGCGCTACAGCCGCGCCTGCGGCGTGACCGACCATCAGAGCCACTTCGGCGGTCCACCGCCGCCCGACGGTGAGAAGCCGGTCGGCTACCCGAACGTCCTCTACTACTGCGCGATCAGCGGCGGTCTGCTCGCGGACACCTCGACGTTCACCGGCTGCCTGAAGTCGCTCGACGGCGGCATGGCATGGCAGCCCACCGGGGACCCGGCGTACCCGCCGAAGGAGGGGCCGGAGACCCTCGGCGCGTTCTGCAACGGCGCCACCGGCCACGGCACCGTCGACAGCCGCGGGACCCTCTACGTCCCTCGGGGCTGGTGCCCGACGCCGAGCATCGCGATCTCGAAGGACGAGGGCGCGACGTGGACCCGGCGGGCGGTGTCCGACAAGAAGGTGCCGGAGGGCAACCACGAGACGAACGTCGCCGCCGACACCGCAGGCAACCTCTACTACACCTTCGTCGCGGACAACCACAGGGCCTACCTCGTGATCTCGCGCGACGGCGGCAACACCTGGGACGAGGAGCGCGACATCACGCCACCGGGCGTCAACTACGTCTCGGCGTTCGCACCGCACGTCGACGCCGGCGCACCCGGCCGGATCGCCTACGTGTTCGTGGGCAGCGTCGACGCGAAGCCGAACGACAAGTCGGTCTGGGGCGCGTACATGGGCCAGAGCCACGACGCGCTCTCGGCCGACCCGCTGTTCTACGCGGCGCCGGCGAACGACCCGAACACGAACACGCTCTGGCGCGGCACGTGCGACGACCTGCGCTGCGGCAACCTCGGCGACTTCCTCGACGTCGAGATCGGCCCTGACGGCAGCGCGTGGACTGCGCTCGTCGACAGCTGCCCGAACGCGAAGGACGAGTGCATCACCGGCCTGACGATCGACACGCCGCGCGGCGAGGGCGTCGTCGGTCAGCTCGTCGGCGGAGCGCCGTTACGGGGGACGGTGGCCGAGCAGAAGCCGCAGATCGAGTTGCCGCCCGCCGCCGGCGCCGAGCGCGCGGCGCCGCCCGGCCGTGCGTGCCGCAGCCGCCGGAGCTTCTCGATCCGGCTGCGAGAGCCCAAGCGCGGCCGCCTCGCCGAAGCGCGCGTGTACGTGAACGGCAAGCAGGTGCAGGTGGTTCGCGGCAAGCGGCTGCGCGCGCCCGTCAACCTGCGCGGGCTGCCGAAGGGGCGCTACACCGTCCGCGTCGTCGCGGTGACGTCCACGGGGCAGCGGCTCGAGCGCAAGCGTCGCTACCGCACGTGCACGCCGAAACCGCGCCGGCCTCGTTCAACCGCGCCTTGAGGACGCCGGTGCGTCCGGGCGGGCGAAACACCTCGCGGTAGGCCTCCATGAAGACCGCCCGGGATGCGCGACGGTAGTCCTTGGTCTCCTCGTACCCGACCAGGCAGTCCAGATACGCCGCGACCAAAGCCGCGGTCCGCGCCTTCTCGCGCACGATTGCCGCCGAGCTGGTCGTCCGCGACATCCGCGTCAACACCGTCGCTCCCGGATCGCGGTGGCTCGGGCCACCGCGGCGTCCGGGCGTTCAGCCGGGCACGCGCGGCAGCGGCGCCGAGCGACGCCGGCCGTCCTGGGTCCATCCGACGCTGCGCTGGGATGCGCTCAGCGTCAGTGAGCGCCGGCGGATCAACGGCGCGCGGACGATCAGCACGTCCTCGGCCGGCGTGTCGACCATCCCGCGCCGCAGCACGCAGACGCCGCCGCGCGCGTACTCGGACTCGCACGCCAGGAACGCGAACCGTCCATCCCGCGCGAGGACGACGTCGGTCAACCGGAGGAAACGCCGGCGCGGGTCGTCGGGCGGCACGACGTCCTGGGTCAACGCCGTCGCTTCGAGGCGTCCGGTCGCCAGGTTCCGCACGTTCAGGAACTCGACCTCCGGCTCGGTCCCCTCGTACGTGCCGAGTGCGAACGCCAGGCGCCTCCCGGCGAGCGCCCACGGAGCCTCGGCGCCGGAGCCCGCTTCGGGGTCGAGGGCGATCGCCCGGCCGACGCCGCGCAGGCAGCCGAACCGCAGGCCCGGGCGCGTCTCCCAGACGACGGCACGATCGAACGCCACGACCAGCGAGGCCGACGAAGGCAGGCGGCACGATCGCTCGGTCTTCGCGTCCGCGGTCGGGAGCGTGGCAGCGCCGACCAGCGCCGCGGTCACGGCAAGGACCCGCCCGGCGCGCGGCAACGACGTCATCGCAAGACGGGCAAGGGCATCAAACGGTGAAGCACACCTTCGTCCTTCCCGGTCGTCGCGGATCCGAACGGGCCGTCACCCCGTGAGCAGTCGAGGAGTCGACCGTCCGGACCCACGTCAGACGGGTGCTCACGAAGCTCGACCTGCGCGCGACCGCGTGCAGGCCGTGATGCGCATCCTGCTGCTCGACCACACCGGCGCGAAGACGGGTGCGCAGCGGACGGCTCCGCTCATGTACCACGAGGACGAGGAGACGCTGGCCGTGATGGCGTCGAAGGGCGGTCAGCCGACGCACCCGGCGTGGTTCCACAACCTGCTCGCGCACCCCGAGACGACGGTGCAGATCGGCCGCGAGGTCAGGGCGGTGCGTGCCCGCGTCGCGTCCGACGAGGAGCGGGCGCGGCTGTGGCCGAAGTTCGTGGCGTTCTATCCCGGCTACGACTTCTTCCAGCGGCACGCCGGAGACCGGAAGATCCCGATCGTGATCCTCGACCGCCGGTGACGCGAGCGGTCCGGACGTGATCACCAGGAGGGTCTGCGCGCGAACACCATCGCGTAGCCGGC
Organism: uncultured Solirubrobacteraceae bacterium; assembly: GCA_902806215.1. Lineage (GTDB taxonomy): Bacteria > Actinomycetota > Thermoleophilia > Solirubrobacterales > Solirubrobacteraceae > CADCVT01. The sequence goes on from CADCVT010000373.1 coordinate 22,359, forward strand.
GTCGAGGCGGATGCCGCCATCGGCGGCGGCATCGCCGAGCAGCTCCGGCAGCGCGGCACGGGCGCGGTCCGCGGTGCCGCCGGCCCGGCCCGCCGCGGCGAGCTCGTCGACCGCCTCCGCGACGCCGGCGAAGCTCCACGACAGCGACGCCTCGCGCACGTCGAGGTCGGGGAAGTCGAAGAAGTGCAGGTAGGCGGTCTCGAAGCGCGCCCAGCGCTGCGAACGCCGTGCCGGGCCACCGGCCGCGCGCAGCAGGGCGCCCATGAAGCCGGTCCACGCCGTGAACGCGATCGCTCCGCCGGGCCGGACGACGCGGACGAGCTCCGCCGCGACGGCCCGCGGGTCGTCCGCGTAGGA
>CADCVT010000374.1 GCA_902806215.1 uncultured Solirubrobacteraceae bacterium
ACCTGGCCGAGCGCCCGGCGACCCAGGACCTGCAGGAGGCGGCCGTGGCGCTCGAAGGCTGCGGTGCGCGCGTCGATCACGCGCGCGCCCTCGCGGCGCTCGGCGCGGTCCTCGCCGACGAGGGCCGCCGCCCCGAAGCGCGCGAGTCGCTGCGCGCCGCGCTCGATCTCGCGCGGTCGATCGGCGCGCAGGACATCGCCGAGCGGGCGGCGCGCGACCTTCGCCGCGCCGGTGGCCGTCCCCCCGAGCCGCAGCGCGCGGTCGCCGGCCTCACGGCATCCGAACTGCGGGTCGCGCGCCTCGCCGCGCAGGGCCACACGAACCGTCAGATCGCCGACGACCTGGTCGTGAGCTCGCATACGGTCCGGTTCCACCTGACCGGCGTCTACCGCAAGCTCGGCGTGACCTCCCGCGACGAGCTTGCCGCCGCCCTTCGCGCGGCGAACGCGTGAGCGGCCGGCGTCGCCGCCGGCCGCTCGCGCTGCGTCCCCACGCGGCTCAGCTAGCGGATCCGCACGACGCGCTTGACCGTGGTGCGGTTGCCGGCGGCGTCGGTCGCGGTCACGACGACCGTGAGCCGCTTGCCGACCAGCCGGCGGATCTTGCGGCCACCCGGCTTGAGTCGCAGCGTGCGCGTGGCGGTCTTGCGGGCGAACGACTTCGTGAGGAGCGTCGACGCCTTCCGCTTGCCGCGCGTGCGACCCGTGATCTTCACGGTGAGCGCGCACGCCTCGTCGCAGCCGATGCGCGGCCCGAGGCCGCTCAGCGCCAGGTGCGAGCGCGTGACCTTGCGCCGCAGCTCCACCCGCACCACCGGCGCGGTGGTGTCACGTGCGGACCGCACCGCCACGGGGGCGGGAGCGGGAGCCGGGGCCTCCTCGTCCGGACCCGAGCTCGGCGGAAGCGGGGCGGGACCCGTCTCCGGCCCGAAGCCGCCGCCGCCCTTCGGCAGCACGACCTCGTCCTTCGGCTCGGGCTTCTTCTCCGACGCGCACCCGTTGTCGAGGTCACCCTTGACCGACGGGCACTCGTCCTCGAGCTTCGACACGCCGTCCTCGTCTGCGTCGACGCCCCAGTTGGCGACCCGTGCCGCCACGCTGATCTTGAGCCCCTCGAAGGGCGCGAGACGGTCCTTGGCCGCCGTCTCGGACGCACCAGCCGACGTCGTGGTCCCGCTCATGTGCAGCAGGCGGAGGTTCTGGTTCGCCCCGATGACGAGGTCCTTGTAGGACAGCGTCGCGTCCGGCATCCCGTTGAACTGCGACTTCCAGACCGCGGGGTTCTGGCCGTGGGAGATCACGGTCGGGGGGTGCGACTTCTCGCCCACGCCCCACTGCAGGAACGGGAACGACCCGCCCTGGTTCTTGTGCACCGACCAGTGGTCGGCGCTCGTCACCTGCGCGTCACCCGACTCGCTCAGGATCGAGTGCTGGCTGCCGAGGACGTTCACCGCGAAGTCGACGTCGACCGTGGTCTCGTCGCCGGGGTTCTGGATCGTGTCGAGATGACGGATCTGCCCGCCGATCGACACGATCGAGCGGCTGACGAACAGGCCGCCGACCTTCTTGGACGGGAACTGGATCGTCGTCGCCGTCGTGGTGCAGAGGCCCTGGTCGTCCGGGAGCATCGGGTACGCCTCGCCGTTGACCTTCAGGGCTCCGTGGTTCTCGGCGAAGTTCGACCCCTCTTCGAGGAACTTGGACCCGTTCTCCGAGCCGTCCTGCTGGATCTCCCAGGACTCGCCGGCGACGGCGGGAAGGGAGGCGAAGCAGATCGAGGCGTCCGCGCCACTCGGGGCGACGAGCGACACCGCGAGGGCGGGAGCGGCGGCAGCGAGGGCGATGAGGTGGCGGGGCTTCATGAGGACTCCTTCAGGGGGACTCGAGGTGCTGGAGCCCACTCTGCGCTCCCCCGCCCCCCACCGCATGAGGGGTCGACCCCTCATGTTCGCCTGGGGGTGCCCGTGCGTTGTGCGATCTCGACGCCTGTGGGAACGTGCCACCCATGTCACGCCTCCGCCTCGTCCTCGCCGCCGGAGCGCTCTCGCTGCTCGGGGCGCCGCTGCTGGCCGGTGCGGCTCCACCGGAGGGTCCCCCGTGCGCCGACGGTCCGTCAGCCGTGCGCGCGACCGGGCCCGAGACGACCGGCACGGCGGGCGACGACGTCATCTTCGGCACGCCGGGCAACGACGCGATCAGCGCGCTGGCGGGCGGCGGCGGCGTCGACGGCGGCGCGGGCGACGACACCGTCTACGGGAACGCCGGCGACGACCGCCTCATCGGCGGCGACGGCGCCGACCGGCTGTACGACGGCGACTCGAGCCGCCGCGCCGACGAGGACGCGTTGTCCGGCGGCGAGGGCGACGACTCGCTGTTCAGCGAGAGCGGCGGCGACGCGCTCGACGCCGGCCCGGGCGACGACAGCATCTTCGCCCAGAACGGCCGCGCCGACACGATCGACTGCGGCGACGGGACCGACACGATCGAGGTCGACTTCGCCGACGACCTCGTCGGCTGTGAGGGCACCAAGCCGGCCAACGCGGTCCGGTCCGTCTCGCCACGCGCCGGGCGGGCGAAGACGCGCTTCGTCGTGCGCTTCCGCGGCGGCGCCGTCCGCGTCGACGAGAACAACGAGAACGGCTTCCGCATTCTCGTCACCCCGCCGTCGGGCAGCGCGTGCGACCGCGGCGCGCCGGTCGAGGTGTGGAACACGGTGAACGCCCGCCTCGGCCGGACCTTCCGCTCGGCGCGCCTCGTCGCGCCCGGCCGACGGCACCGCTGGTGCCGCGGGACCTACGAGGGCACGCTGCAGGAGCAGATCTCGGGGTCGAGCAGCTCATGCGAGCAGGACGACGCGCCCGCCTCCTGCAACGCGGACCGGCTCATCGGCCGGCTGCGCTTCCGGGTTCGCTAGACGCCGCTAGAAGCGCTCGCGCCGCACGTTCGTGCGGCGGCCCTTGATCGAGCTCGCTCGCAGCGCGGTGATGACCTCGTCGGCGAAGGGCTCGGGAACCTCGACGAGCGAGAAGCGGTCGGCGATCTCGATCGCTCCGATGTCCCGGCCGGGGACGCTCGACTCGTTGGCGATCGCTCCGACGAGGTCCTGCGGGCGGATGCCCGCCGCTCGACCGGCGCCGATGAAGAGCCGGGTCATGCCGGCCGACTGGTGCTTCTGCGCGCCGCGGCGCGGACGGTCGTCGCCACCCCCGTTGCGGCTCTTCGAAGCGCGCTCGGGCCGGTCGTGGACCGCCGGCGCGTCGGGGATCTCCTCCTCGTCGACCGCGGCGCCTGAGAGCTCGTGCGCGAGCTTCACCGCGGCGGCGGCGACGTCCATCACGTCGTACTCCTCGGCGAGCGTCTCGACGACGACGCGGAACGCGTCGAGCTTGTCCTCGAGCAGCGACTCCTCGAGGCCGGCGCGCGTCAGCTCGAGGCGCCGTGCGCGCAGATCGGCGACGGTGGGGATCTTCTCGATCTCGATCTTCTGCTTCGTGAGCCGCTCGATCTGCTTGAGCATGCGGTGCTCGCGCGGCTCGGCGAGCGTGATCGCGACGCCCTCGCGCCCGGCCCGGCCGACGCGGCCGATGCGGTGCACGTAGGCGGCGGGCGCGGCCGGCACGTCGAAGTTGATGACGTGGGTGAGCTGGTCGACGTCGAGCCCGCGGGCCGCGACGTCGGTGGCGATGAGCAGCTCGGCGGCGCCGCTGCGCAGCTTCTTCATGACCCGGTCGCGCTGCTCCTGGCTCATGCCACCGTGGAGCGCCTCGGCGCGGTAGCCGCGGCCGTTGAGCGTCTCTGAGAGAGAGTCGACCTCGTCGCGGGTGCGGCAGAACACGAGCGCGGCGGTCGGCGCCTCGACGTCGAGCACCCGCCCGAGCGCCGAGGACTTCTGCCCGCGCGGCACGATGTACGCGGTCTGCCGCACGAGCGGGCCGTCGCCGGGCGCGATGTCCTCGCCGCCGAGCTCGATCCGCACCGCGTCGCGCAGGTGCCGGTTGGCGATCGAGGCGATCCGCGGCGGCATCGTGGCCGAGAACAGAACGGTCTGCCGGCCCTCGGGAGCGTCGGTGAGGATCGACTCGATGTCCTCGGCGAAGCCCATGTCGAGCATCTCGTCGGCCTCGTCGAGCACCACGACCTCGATCGAGCCGAGCCGGAGCGTCCCGCGCTTGAGGTGGTCGACGGCGCGTCCCGGCGTGGCCACGACGACATCGACGCCGCGCTGGAGCGCGCGCAGCTGCGAGCGGATCGGCTGCCCGCCGTAGACCGGCAGGACCCGCGTGCCGAGCGCCTTGCCGTACTTGTGGATCGCCTCGGAGACCTGCATCGCCAGCTCACGAGTCGGGACGAGGATGAGCGCCGCCGGCTCGGTGGCGTCGCGCCCCGCGGGCATGCGCTGCAGCAGCGGCAGCGCGAACGCCGCGGTCTTGCCGGTGCCGGTCGCGGCCTGCCCCAGCAGGTCGCGTCCCTCGACGAGCGGCGGGATCGACTCGCGCTGGATCGGCGTCGGCTCCTCGTAGCCGAGGTGCGTGAGCGCTTGAAGCAGCTCGTCGCGCAGGCCGAGGTCGGCAAAGGTCCCAGGGGAAGTGTCCACCCCCTCAACGTACGACGACGCCGGGCTCGCCGAGGATCCGGTGGCGCGCTTGCGTTCAGGTCCGAGCGGCGCGTAGTGTCGCGCGATGCAGCGTCAGCTCCTGGATCTGGTCGGTGAGGTGTACGCGATGCTCGACCTCGACACCTTCCGTCCGGGGCTCCTCGACGCGATCCGCCGGGCGGTCCCGTCCGACTGGGCCTCACTCAACGACATCGGTCCCGAGCCGGGCGATGCCCTCTCGCTCGTCGAGCCTCCCCTGCCGGTCGAGCTGCACGTCGCGTTCGCCGAGCACGCGCAGGACAACCACCTGCTGCGGCACTTCCAGGCCACGCGCGACGGTCGCGCGCACCGCATGTCGGACGTGTGCACGCCGGACGAGTTCCACGCGACGAACCTCTACCGCGAGATCTACGCGAAGATCGGCCTCGAGTACCAGATGTCCTTCGTATTCCCCGCGCAGGAGGACCACGTCCTCGCGGTCGTGTTGAGCCGCACGGACCACGACTACTCCGACGAGGAGGTCGCGCTCGTCGAGGCCGCCCGCCCCCACCTCATCCAGGCCTACCGCAACGCGCGCGAGCACTCGGCGCTGCTCCAGCGGCTCGGGGATGGCTCCCCCGTCCCGCCGCGCGACCTGCGCGCGTACGGGCTGACCAGCCGCGAGGCGCAGGTCCTGAGGCGCGTCGCGACCGGAGGCTCGAACGCCGACATCGCGCGCGAGCTCTCGGTGAGCGCGCGCACCGTGCAGAAGCACCTCGAGAACGCCTACCGCAAGCTCGGCGTGAGCACGCGCTCGGAGGCGGCCCGCCTCGCGTGGGCGACCTACGTCGACTGAGCGACGTCGAACGAGATCGCGCCCACCCAGCCGTCGCCCTCGCGGGAGCTCCTGACGACGAGGCGCTCGTCGAAGATGCCGTCGCTCTCGTTGCGCTGGCGCGCGCCGCCGGCGTCGTACGGCGCCCGAGCGAAGACGCCGTCGGTCGTCTCGTCGTCGAAGTAGAGCTGCGTGGTGAGCGCGGTGCGGTTGTCGAGGTGGACCTTGACGTGGACGTGGACGGTCCGGCCCTCGTAGCCGCCGGGGAAGATCGTGCGGAACTGGGCGATGCCGTCGGCGTTTGTGGCCTGCGCCCCGCGCAGGAAGCGCTCGCCCTTGCCGTCCTCGAAGCCGGAGTACACCCCGCCGGCGTCACAGTGCCACACGTCGACCACCGCGTTCTCGATCGGCTTGCACTCCGCGTCGCGAACGCGCAGCGCGAGCCGCAGCGGGGCTCCCTCGCGATCCTCGGTGATGTCGCTGCGGATCGCGTCCGCGTCGAAGTAGTAGGGGCCCTCGGTCTGCTCGGGGGTCAGCGTGCACGCGGAGCTGTCGTCGAACAGCTCGGTCGTGCTCGTCCCGGTCCTGGTCGATGGCTCGACCGTGGCCGTGCCGCCCTCGGTGGTCGCAACCTCGGTCGTGGTCTTCTCGTCGGCGCCGCACGCCGTCAGCAACGAGGCGAGCGACACGGTTCCCAGGCCCGCGAGGGCCCCGCGGCGAGTCATCTTCGTCATGTCCGGCAGTGTCGCGGCCGATCCTGAGCGCAGGCTGAACGTCAGCGAGGCGGGCGGACACGCACCGACGCGACGTTGCCGACCGGGTCCCGCGCGCGGAGCCTCACCGACTCGAGCCGGCAGCCGCGCGGGACCGTCACGGTGAGGAGCGCCGCGACGAACCGCGGGCCCGCGGCGGCGAGCCGCCTCGGGGTCACCCGCTCTCCCGCGCACGACCGGCCGCGGCGGCTGGCCGTCGCGGTGAGGTCGATGCGAGCGCGTTCGGCGACAGCGAACTGCAGCCGGTAGGTCTGGCGCCGCGACCCGCCGGCGTCGGCCCGGACGAGGCGCGCGAGGGTGATCGCCGGGCCGGTCTCGTCGCACGGGACCGCCGGGGCTCGGACGTCAGCGAAGCGGGTGACGCGCGTTCCCTCGGCGACGTAGACGTCGCCAGACGGGTCGGCCGCGAGGTCCGAGGCCACGAGGACGCGGCGCAGCGATCGCTCGGTGCAGGCGGAGACGAAGCGCCCGTCGAACTCGAACTGCTGAAGCGTCCCGAGGATCCCATCGACGACGAAGACCCGCCCAGCCGCGGAGACGGTGAAGGCTCCTACCGCCCGCAGGCCACCGGGTCCGACCGCCCCGCGGTCGACCACGTCGCCGATCCGGTTCACCAGCCGCCCGTCCGGACCGATGCGGGCGATGCCGTCGACGACGTCCTGGAAGATCTCGCCGCCGGACGGGCCGGCGGCCAGCGCTCCGCCGCGCCCCTCGCGGGAGAACAGGATCGCGCCCCTGGGGTTCAACCCACGCAGCGGCGGCCCTGCCGTGTAGATGGCTCCTTCCCCGGCCGCGATGTGGGTCGCGGACGTCCCGCTCCAGCGCTCGTCGATCAGGACGCCATCGGCGGTGAACTTCTGGATGCGGTCGTTGCCGACATCGGTGACGTACACGTCGCCGCCGGCGTCGACCGCGATGTCGCTGGCGGCGGCGAGCTCTCCGGGGCCGCTGCCCGGCCGCCCGAAGGTCAGGATCGGATCGAGCTCGCGGGTCAGCCGCCGCACGCGCTGGACGTCGCCCTTGCGGGCGTCGAGGACGTACACCGAGCCGTCGGGCGCGACCGCGATCGCTCGAGCGGCGACGAACGGCTCCTTCCCGCCGTTCGTCCCGGAGACCTGACCGAACGTGGCCATGCTCGCCGCGGGCGCGGCGAGCAGCGCCAGCACGAACGCAGCACACACCTTGATCGCACAGGTGACCATGACGATGCGAACACGACGCGGGCACGATCGGTGCGCCGATCGCCGCGAGCATCCGTCAGTAGGGGCTATAGCCCCCCTTCGCGGACGTTCAGTGCTGCTGCGGGCAGCGTCACCGTGAACGTGGCGCCCCCGCCGGGTGCGTTCGCCGCGCCGGCCTCTCCCCCGTGCCCCTTGACGATCGCGCTGACGATCGCCAGGCCGAGCCCCGCTCCGGCGGGACCCCGGCCGCGGGCCGGGTCGGCTCGCCAGAACCGGTCGAAGAGCTCCTGCCCGTCGTCGGTCGGCAGGCCGGGGCCGTGGTCGCGGACCTCGAGCCGCATCGACGGTCCCGCCGCCTGCACGCCGACCTCGATCGGCGTCCCCTCGGGCGTGTGCACGAGCGCGTTGCGGACGAGGTTGCCGAGCACCTGGCGCAGCTGGTCGGGGTCGCCGAGCACCGACGTGTCGTCACCGTCGACCGCCAGCGAGATCGCGCGCGCCGGCGCCGTGGCCAGCGCGTCGGCGACCGCGTCGCGCGCGATCTCGGCGAGGTCGACCGGCTCGCGCACCGCGTCGCGGACCTCGTCCATGCGGGCGAGCTGGAGCAGGTCCTCGACGAGCACTCCCATCCGCGCCGCCTCCTGCTCGATCCGGCTCATCGCCTTCTCGGTGCCCTCCTCGTCGCGCGCGGCGCCCATCCGGAACAGCTCGGCGTAGCCGCGGATCGACGCCAGCGGCGTGCGCAGCTCGTGCGAGGCGTCGGCGAGGAACCGGCGCAGGCGCTCCTCGCTGGCCTGCTTCTCGGCGAACGACCGCTCGATCTGGCCAAGCATCGCGTTGAGCGACAGGCCGAGGCGGCCGATCTCGGTGTCCGGGTCCGCCGGCTCGACCCGCTGCGACAGCGGACGGCCGGCGGCGATCGCGCCGGCGGTCTCGCCGATGCGGTCGAGCGGCCGCAGGCCGAGCCGGACGACCCACAGGCCGAGCCCGGCGATCGCCAGCAGGACGCCGAGGATCACGGCGGCCTCGACGAGAACGAGCTCTGAGAGCTGCTCGTCGACGTCCGACAGCGGGACCGCCGCGATCGTGATCGCGCCGCCGCCGGTCGGCGCCGCGTTGACCCGGTAGTCGAACGACCCGACCTCCGACGGGACGGTGATCAGCGTGTCGAGCGTCAGGGCGGCCGGAAGCCTCGGCGGCGACGGCTGCTCGCCGGTCGTGAGCACGACCGAGCCGAGCGTGGCGCCGGCCTGGTCGCGCCGCTCGCCGTACACGCCGGGCGGCAGCGCCATCGGCGGCGGGCCGCCGCGCCTGCCGTCGCGCGGGGGGTCGCCGAATCCCCCCAGCGGACCCGGCCCGCCGCCCCCGGGGCCGCGCGGCGGACGCCCGGGGTTCGGCACGCCCTGCTCGTCGAGCGCGCGGCCGACAGGCCCGACCGCGCTGCGCGCCTGGTCGTCGACGCGCTCGAACAGGAAGTCGCGCTGCTGCACGTAGGTGATCGCCGCGAGGACGACGAGCCCGACCGCCGCCACCGCGACGACGCCCGCGAGCAGGCGCGCGCGAAGCGACCGCAGCCTCATCGCGGCAGGCGCAGCGCGTAGCCGATCCCGCGAACGGTGTGGATGAGCGACGGGCCGTGCACGTCGAGCTTCTTGCGCAGGTAGCTGACGTACGTCTCGAGCACGCGCGCGTCGCCGCCGAAGTCGTACTCCCACACGTTGTCGAGCAGCTGGGCGCGGCTGAGGACGCGGCGCGGGTTGAGCAGGAAGTAGCGCAGCAGGCGGTACTCGGTGGCGGTCAGCTCGATCGGCTCGCCGGCGCGCGTGACCTCGCGCGTCTCCTCGTCCATCGCGATGTCCTCGAAGGCGAGCACGTGCGTCTCAGGCTCGACGCGTCCGGTGCGCCGAAGGATCGTCCGGATCCGCGCGACGAGCTCCTCGAGGCTGAACGGCTTGGTCACGTAGTCATCGCCGCCGCTCGTCAGGCCGCGCACCTTGTCCGGCGTCGCGTCGCGCGCGGTGAGGAACACGATCGGCACGTCGGCGCGGCGGTTGCCGAGCTTCTCGGCAACGTCGAAGCCCGTCGTGTCGGGCAGCATCACGTCGAGGACCATCAGGTGCGGCCGGAACGCCTCGACCTGGTCGAGCGCCTCCTGCCCGGTCGCCGCCGACGCGACCTCGAAGCCCTGGTAGCGCAGCGCCATCGACACGACGTCGACGATGTTCGGCTCGTCGTCGACGACGAGGATCCGATGGTCGCTGGTCTGCGGCATGAGGTGAGTGTCGGCGCCGAAGCTTGGAGAAGCCTGAGAATGGCGCGAGGACGACCGGACCGCGGTACCGCCTGGCGACCGTCCTAACCGCCGTTCGAGGCGGGCACGTAGGTCCGGCTCGGCTGCCCGCGCAGCGCCGTCGGCGGCGGCAGCGGAGTGCCCTGCGCGGTCGCGCCGGCGAGGACCGGGAGGACGAGCTTCGAGGCCGTGCTCGAGCTTCCGAGCAGGATCTGGTTGCGGGTCCGCCCGCGGTCGACGGTGTCGAATCGCCAGCGGGGGCGGTCGCCGCCCGGCGCCTGGATCGTCACCCGGATGCGCGAGCCCGCCCGGAACGCGTGGGCCAGCGGGAAGATCGGGACGCGGACGAGGATCGCCGAACCGAGCTGAAGCGGACGGGTGTCGCGCGGCAGATGGGTCGGCGTCGGGCTGAGCGGCCCGCCCGCAGTGCTCTCGTGCGACGCGCGCAGCCAGCCGTTCTGCACGTACGTCTCGGCACCGTCGGGGCGGATCTCGCTCACCGTGACCTGCAGGTCGGTGTCGCGCGCGTCGGTCGTCAGCCACAGGTCGAGGCTGGCCGGGCCCGCGAGCACGACGTCCTCGGCGAGCGGCGCGGTCGCGAACCCGACGCCCTTGCCCTCCGCGACCGGCGTCCAGCGGTACGGCGGCTGCGCCTTCCACGCGTCGGCCTCGCCCTCGCCGGGCAGGGTCTGCTGCGGACGTGCGCGAGGATCGGCGACGTACCTCGCCGGAGCGCTGTCGGGGACCGGTTCGGTCGTCAGCGACCCGTTCGGCCCGAGGTTGAACGCGGTCGGCCGGACCTGACGGCTCGGGAAGCCGTCGAGCGCGAGCTCCCACGCGGCGCCGAGAGCGCCGGGGCCGGCCGGGCCGGCGCCGTTGTCCATCAGCAGGCGCACGCGCGGGTCGCGCTCGAACTCCGCACGGGCGGCGGCGACGCTCGGCATCTCGGCCAGGCGAGACTGCGCGACCTTCGTGGCGGGAGCGCCGGCGACGGTCTTGTAGAGCTGGTCGCTCAGCGACAGCACGACGTCGGAGATGCGCGGGACGCGGTCGGCGACGTAGAGGTTGAGGAACTCGACCCATCGCGTCAGCACGTCGGGGCCGAGCGAGTCCACGTGGACGCCGTTCTGCAGCGTGATCCAGGTCCTCGGGTTGCGGTCGAGCGTCCCGAGGCTCGTCGCGAAGTGCCCGCCGGTCTGCTCGTCCTGGAACTGCCCGACGAGGAACGTCGGCACGTTGATCCGTCGCATCCAGCGCGCGGCCGAGCGGTTGCCGAAGATCGCCTCGGTCCTGAACGGGTTGGCCCGCTGGATGGCGAGCGCGTCCTCGGTCTGCAGGCGCAGCTTCTGGTTCGCTCGGCAGTTGCGGTCGCCGTCGCGCACGAGCGCCCTGGCCCACGGCTGGCCGCCGGCGGGCGCGGGCTTCGCGTCGTTCAT
>CADCVT010000375.1 GCA_902806215.1 uncultured Solirubrobacteraceae bacterium
CGGTGGGCTGCTTCGCGAGCTCGTCTGATGGCGAGAGCCAATCGCCGATCGCGACGTCGGCGGCGCCGCCGCCGCGTTCACTGACGCCGGGTAGCTGGTGGCCGAGCGAGCCAGCGGACCGCCAGTGACGTAGCTGACTGCACCGTACGGAGCTCGCGGCCGCGTCGTGCAGCGACCTCGGATCGGTCGCGCGCTCCGCCGATGTTCCACAACCAGAACCAGACGCTGTTCAGTTCGTAGTGGCGCGCTGCCGATAGGGGTCCTATCCCTCCGAATCTACGTCGAACGCGTAGGGCAGACGCTGGAGTCACGCTCAAGTGCCTTCCCGGCCCTGATAGGGCCCGGCTCGCGAGCCTCGTGCTTGCGCTCGCCGTCCTCCTATTGGCCTCCGCTCCGGCTGCGCAGGCCCTCGACCGCGAGGACGCGACGCGCAAGGCGCTGGCTGCGCTGGCTGTCAAGAGTCACGACGACGCCCTCATCGTCTTCGGCCTGCGGGAGACGATCCCCGCGGGCTCGGTCATCAGCCAGTCGGCCCCCGACGGACCCGCGATCTCGGGCTTCGCTCGCAGCGACACGCGCGCGGAGCGCGCCCGTTTGCGGAGGATCACCAGCGCAGGCGTGCGGGTGCACCGCGCGGACGTCCTTCTCCGCTCCGGCCGCGAGCGAACATGGTTGTTCTTCGAGGACCGGGGCCCGAGCCAGGCGTTCGAGCATCCGGGACGGGTCGTGCTCGTCGGGGCGCGGACGGGTCGCGTTCGCGTTGCGGAAACCCGCTGGGTGCCGCTGATCGACGGCGACGTCCCGCCGTTCTTCCGCGACGCCGAGGGGTACGAGGCGAAGCGCTTTCGCGTTCTGAGCAGGCGGTGGTCGGCGCCGCGGGTGCGCGCTCGCACGAGTCAAGCTGCGCCCGTCGAGACGCGTCAGCAGGTGGCCGACGCGCTGGCGGCAGAGCGTTCGTGCGCGCTGCGCATCAGCGACACGCTGGGCAACTTCTACGACTTCGGCCACGTCGACAAGACGCGAGCGCGGCTTGGCCGCTTCTTCGAGGGGCTCGAGAAGCTCAACGCGGGCTTCCTCTCGCGCCGGTACACGACCGACGAGGGCCAGACGCCGATCGAGGCCGCCCAGGCGCTGATCGACGACCACGGCTGCCGGGACCTGTTCCTCCACGTCGCCGGCGGCGCCGCGAAGGGCGGGGCCGTGGGAACGGTCATCGGTCTCCGGCCCGCCGAGGGCGGCCTGATCGAGTGGCAGGCCCTCAGGACGGAAGACCTCGAGAGGCTCGTCCAGGCGAACAAGGGCGTGACGTTCAAGTTCGTCTTCGATGCACCGCATGCCGCGCGCTCGACCCCGAAGCTGATCGACGAGCCCAACACGGTCCTCCTGCTCGCGGCAGGCGGCCCCGACGGCGTCAGCTTCACGTTCCTGCCCGAGGTGCTCGGTCCGGACGGCGTCCCGGGCAACTCGCAGAACCCCGACCGGCTGCTCGAGTTCACCAACGCCCTCATCAACGGCCTCGAGGGCTTCGTGCGTAGCCCGGCCGAGGTCGCGCGCCACCGCGCCGAGGCGAACGGGATCTCGATGATGGCCTGGATGATGGCCCGGGCGATGGGGCTGAGCCCGGCCGGAGTCTTCGCGGCGCCGCTAGGGCTCCTCAAGGCGCCCGTCTCGCCACTCACGCCGCCCCCGCCCCCGCCGGTGCCGCAGGTGCCGCCGCGCCCGCCGGCCGATCCGCCGACCGCGGTCAACCACGCTCCGGTCCCGACGACGGCGGCGCAGCCTACGACCGAGGACACCGCCCGCGCGATCGCCCTCACCGCGACGGACGCCGACGGCGACCCGCTCACCTTCACGATCACCGACCTGCCCGACCACGGCACCCTCGCCGGCACGCCGCCGAACCTCGTCTACACGCCCGCCAAGGACTTCAACGGCACCGACGCCTTCACCTACACCGTCGCCGACAATCGCGGCGCGAGCGCTCAGCAGACCGTGCAGATCCCGGTCGGGTCGTCCGACGATCCAGCCGTGGTCACGACCACGAGCGGCGCGCTCGCGCAGTTCGTCGAGGACGGGACGGCGCAGACGGTCGACGGCGCGCTGACGATCGCCGACGCCGACTCGGAACAGTTGACGGAGGCGACCGCGACGATCGCCGTCGGCCGGCAGAGCGACGACGTGCTCGCGGCGACGGTGCCGGCAGCCATCACCAAGGACTACGACGCCGCGACCGGTGTTCTCACGCTCTCCGGTCCTGCGAGCGTCGAGGACTACCAGCAGATGCTGCGGTCGGTCACCTTCGACACCACGAGCCAGGCGCCGGGCGCGTCGCGGACCGTCGAGTTCCGAGCCGAGGACGGCGACGACAGCGGCGCTCCGGCCGAGCGCGGGGTCCTGGTCGAGGCGGTCAACGACGCGCCGGCGCTCACGTTGCCGAGTGCGCCGTCGACGCCCGAGGACACCTCGAGCGCCCTCAGCCCGGGTGTCAGCGATGTGGACGCGGTCGGCGATGACGTGGAGGTCGACCTCGACGTGGACCACGGCACGCTGACGCTGTCGACAGTGGCGGGCCTGACGAGCTCGTCGGGCGACGGCAGCGACGCGGTCTCGCTGACCGGCACGGTGAGCGAGGTCAATGCCGCGCTCTCCGGTCTGAACTACTCGCCGGCGACGAACTTCAACGGCTCGGACACGCTCACGGTCGCGATCGACGACCTGGGTCACGGCGGCTCGGGTGGCGCGAAGAGCGACAGCGATTCGGTCTCGATCGGCGTGAGCGCGGTCAACGACGCGCCGGTGAACACGGTCCCGGGCGCACAGTCGACCACCGAGGACACGGCCAAGACGCTGTCGGGCGCGGGCGCCCCGTCGGTGGCCGACGTCGACGCCGGCACGGACGACGTCAAGGTGACGGTCAGCGCGCTGCACGGGCAGATGACGCTGAACGGCGTCACGGGCGATTCGGTCGACTTCACCGGGACGGTCGCGCAGGTCAACGCGAAGCTCGACGGGCTCCGGTACACGCCGGACGCCGACTTCAGCGGCGTCGACACCGTGACGGTCCTGACCGACGATCTCGCCCACAACGGGTCGGGCGGCCCTCGGACCGATACCGACACGATCGCCTTCACGATCACCGGCGAGAACGACGCGCCGTCGATCACCATGCCGGCGTCGATCACGACCGACGAGGACACGCCCAAGACGCTGAGCGCGAGCGTGGCCGACGCGGACGCCGGAGGCGACGACGTCAAGGTCGACCTGACGGCCTCGCACGGCAAGCTCACGCCGTCGACGGTCGCGGGGCTGACGAACCACAGCGGCGGCGGCACCGGCGCGCTGTCGCTCACCGGGTCGCTGAGCGAGGTCAACGCGGCGCTGACCGACCTCGCCTACGCGCCCAGCCCCAACTTCAGCGGCTCCGACTCCATCGCGGCGACCATCAGCGATCTCGGCCACACCGGGAGCGGCGGCGCGAAGACCGACAGCGACGCGACGAGCGTGAGCATCGGCGCGGTCAACGACGCGCCGGTCAACCAGCTGCCGTCGGCACCGACGCTCGACGAGGACGCCTCGAAGACCTTCGGCGGGGCCGGCAAGATCTCGGTCACAGACGTCGACGCGGGCGGCGCCGACGCCCTCGACGTCAGGCTCGACGTCGATCACGGCACCCTCGTCGTCGCCTCCGGCGGCGGGGCCACCGCGACCGGCAGCGGCACCGACAGCGTCCGCCTCACCGGGACGTTCACGCAGGTCAACGCCGCGCTCGACGGCATGAAGTACACGCCGGCGGCCGACTACGCGGGCGGCGACACGCTGACAGTCGTCTCCGACGACGCCGGCGCGACCGGCTCGGGTGGCGCGAAGTCCGACACCGACACCCTGACCCTGACCGTCGCCGCAGTGAACGACGCGCCGTCCATCACGGCGCCGGCGTCGATCACGACCGACGAGGACACCGCGAAGACGCTGAGCCCATCGGTCAGGGATGTCGACGCCGGCGCGTCCGACGTCAAGGTCGACCTCAGCGCCTCGAACGGCACCCTGACCCTTTCACCCTCGAGCGGCCTGACCTCCGTGACCGGCAGCGGCTCCGGCACCGTCTCGCTGACGGGCACCGTCAGCGAGGTCAACACGGCGCTGACCGACCTGACGTATGCCCCGCGCGCGAACTTCAACGGCGCGGACACGATCGGCGTGAACGTGAGCGACCTCGGTCACTCCGGCTCGGGCGGCGCGAAGTCCGACAACGAGTCGATCGGCGTCACCGTCGCCGCGGTCAACGACGGGCCTGCGAACACGGTGCCGGCGACGGCCACCACGGACGAGGACACGGCGAAGTCGCTGACCTTCAGTGTCGATGACGTCGACGCCGGCGCCGAGAGCGTGTCGGTCACGCTCACGGCGACGAACGGCACGGTCACGCTGGCCTCGCTGACGGGCCTCACCGGCGTGAGCGGGAACGGGACGTCATCCGCGTCGTTCAACGGTGGGCTCGACCGCGTCAACGCGGCGCTGACCTCGTTCACCTACACGCCGAACACGAACTTCAACGGCAGCGCCACGGTCCAGATCCAGACCGCCGACAACGGCAACACGCCTGGCCCGGCGAAGACCGACACAGACTCCACGGCCGTGACCGTCAGCGCCATCAACGACGCGCCGACCAACACGGTGCCCGGGGCCCAGACACTCGACGAGGACGGCAGCAGGACGTTGTCGAGCGCCGCGACGACCAACCCGTCGGTCGCGGACGTCGACGCGGGCGCGGCCGACGACCTGCAGGTCTCGCTTTCGGTGGGCAGCGGCAAGCTGACGCTCGACGCGACGAACCTCGAGTTCTCGGACGGCGACGGCGCCGCCGACCGCTCGATGACCTTCAAGGGCACGAAGTCCGAGATCAACGGCGCGCTCGACGGGCTGACCTACACGCCGAATGCCGACTTCGCTGGTGGCGACACCCTGCAGATCGTGACCAGCGACCTCGGTCACACGGGCGCGGGCGGCGCGAAGACCGACACGGACTCGATCGGCCTGACGGTCAGCGCCGTGAACGACGCGCCGGTGAACACGGTGCCGGCCTCTGCCAGCGTGACCGAGGACTCGCCGAAGTCGCTGACGTTCAGCGTCGCCGACCTCGATGCCGGAACGCAAGACGTCAAGGCGACCCTCACCGCGTCGCACGGGAAGATCAAGCTCGCCGCGAGCCCGGACGCGACGTCGCTGACCGGCGACGACAGCAAGGCCGTCGAGATCGTCGGCTCCGTCACCGAGGTCAACACCGCGCTGACGGGCTTCACCTACACGCCCGACGCCGACTACGCCGGCGCGGACGAATCGCTCAAGCTCGTCACCAGCGACCTCGGCAACACCGGAGCCGGCGGTCCGCTCGCCGACACCGACAGCACCACGGTCAGCTTCGTCTCGGTCAACGACGCGCCGGTGATCACCGCGCCCGCCTCCGCGACCACGCCGGAGGACACGCAGCTCACCTTCGATCCCGTCCCGACCGTCGGCGACGTCGACGCGGGCGGCGACGCCCTCTGGGTGACGATCTCCGTGAGCCAGGGGACCCTCACGCTCGCCTCGGTGGGCGGCATCGCGGCGTTCGAGACGGGCGACGGCAGCGACGATCGGGAGATGGTGTTCGACGCGTCGCTGAGCGGGGTCAACAACGCGCTGAGCGGACTCAAGTACAGGCCGGACAAGGACTTCAACGGCGACGACGAGCTCGAGATCACGGTCGACGACCAGGGCAACACCGGCGACGAGTTTGTCGCGCTGAGCGGCAGCAGCAGCACCGAGATCGCCGTCGGCCCGGTGAACGACATCCCGGTCGTCGATCTCAACGGCAGCGGGTCCGGGACGGGAACGAACCCGACCTTCCTCGAGAGCGCCTCGCACGACAATCGCATCACCCTCGCGCCGGGCGCGACGATCGCCGACGTCGACGACGCGAGCATGGAGAGCGCGACCGTCACGCTCACGAACCGGCCGGACAACAGCAGCGAGTCGCTCACCGCCACGGGAACGGACGGCATCACCGTCGAGCCGTACGACCGGTCAACCGGCGTGCTCCAGCTCCGCGGCACGGCGTCCAAGAGCAAGTACGAGCAGGTGCTGCGGACGGTCGCCTACGCGAACACGACGTCGGTGCCGGATGCGACGGATCGCTCGGTCACCTTCGTGGTCAACGACGGCACGGCCGACTCCGCGTCCGCGACGTCCACGGTCGAGGTCGTCCCGCTCAACGCGCCGCCGGTCGTCGACCTCGACACGACCGACCCGAGCTTCGACAGCTCCGCAACGTTCACCGAGGACGCGGGGGCCGTCAACGTCGCGCCGAATCCGGACATCACCGACGCCGATCTGACCGACACGCACATGGAGTCGGCGAGCGTCACGCTCACGAATCGGCCCGACGGGGCGAACGAGTCGCTGTCCACCGACGCGGCGGGCACCAGCGGCATCACCGTCGACGCGTACGACAGCGACACCGGCGTCCTGCTCCTGCACGGCCACGGCACGATCGCCGACTACGAGACCCTGATCTCGCGTGTGAAGTACGACAACGCGTCGCAGACGCCGAACACGGCTGAGCGCAGCATCACGGTCACCGTGAGCGACGGGCAGGCCTCGTCGACGAGCCGCACCGCCAAGGTCGACGTCAACAGCACGAACGACGCGATCAAGAACACGGCCCCCGGGGCGCAGAGCGGCACCGAGGACACGGGCATCACGTTCTCGGACACGGCCGGCAACGCGATCTCCGTCAGCGACGCCGACGCCGGGTCGGGCGCCGTCAAGGTCACGGTCTCCGCCGATCACGGCAAGCTGAGCGCACCGCTGCCCTCTTCGGGCGGGACGCGCAGCGGCAACGGCTCGCCCGCGCTCGTGCTCACCGGGACCGTGTCCGCCGTCAACGGCGCCCTCGACGGTCTGAGCTACACGCCGGACGCGAACTACAACGGCGGCGACACGATCACGGTCGCCAGCGACGACCAGGGCAACAGCGGCGGAGCCGCGACGACCGACAGCGACACGATCGCGGTCACGCTCACCGCGGCGAACGACGCACCCCAGAACACCGTGCCCGGCGCGCAGACCGTGAACGAGGACACCAACCTGCTCTTCTCGAGCAGCAACGGCAACGCCATCACGACGGACGACGCCGACTCGGGCGAGAATCCGATCAAGGTCACGCTCGGCGTCGGAAGCGGCGTGCTGACGCTCGGCGGGACCGCCGGCCTGACGTTCACGACCGGCGACGGCGCGGGGGACCCGGCGATGGTCTTCACCGGGACGGTCGGCGCCGTCAAGACCGCTTTGGCGTCGGTCACCTACCGCGGCGACGCGAACACCTTCGGGACCGACACGCTCACGATGAAGACGAACGACCAGGGCCACAGCGGAGGCGCGGCGATCGAGGACACCGACACGGTCGCGGTCTCCGTCAGGGCCGTCAACGACGAGCCCACGTTCACCAAGGGCGCCGATCAGACGAACGTCCCGAACCAGGACGAGAGCGGCCACGAGATCACCCGGACGCTCACCGGCTGGGCGACGAGCATCGACAAGGGCGCGCCGAACGAGTCGGGGCAGACGCTCACCTTCACGGTCACGACGATCAACGACGCGCTGTTCAGCACGCTGCCCGCGGTGAACACGTCGACGGGCACGCTGACCTACACGCCGAGCAAGACCACCTCGGGCAGCGCGACGGTCTCGGTCGTGCTCAGCGACGACGGCGGCACCGCCAACGGCGGCGACGACACGTTCACGACGCAGACCTTCACGATCACGACCGTCTTCCCGCCGCCCGTCGCGCGCAACGACCCCGCGGCCGGCAACACCGTCGACTACGCGGCGACCGGCGGCGTGCCGATCGACATCCCGGCGAGCATCGGCGTGCTGGCCAACGACGACGTCTACGGCGCGACGATCGCGGGCTACGGCGCCTCCACCGGTACCGAGCAGAGCACGATCGCGACATCGACGCCGACGGCCGGCGGCGGCTTCGTGACCGTCAACGCGAACGGCAGCTTCCGCTACGAACCGCCGTCGACCCCGCCCGCGGGTGGCAACGACACGTTCAGGTACCGGATCGCGAACCCGGGCGCAGCGTCGACAGCAACCGTGACGATCGCCGTCAGCAACCAGATCGTCTTCGTCGACGACGACGCGGCCGCGGGCGGCAACGGCACGCAGCTGCGGCCCTACAACGCGCTCTCCCAGATCCCCAGCGGCCGCAGCGGCAGCGGCGTGCTGTCGATCGCGTCCGGCACCTACGCGCGCACCGACAGCGCGACCGGCGTTCTGCTCAAGGGCGGCGAGCACCTCGTCGGCCAGGGCGTGACCCTCGACGCGCACCTGCCCTTCACGCTCGCCCCGCGCAGCATGAACGGGCGTCCGGCGGCGGGCGCAAACCCGACGATCTCCACCAACGGCGCCCACGGCGTCCAGCTCGCAGGCGGGGCCGGCGTCAACAACAGCATCAAGGGCGTGACCATGGGGAACGCGGCCACCGCGGCGCTGATCTCCGGCTCGACGTTCGGGACGCTCACGGTCGGCAGCAACGTAACGGTCAACAACGCCACCGGCCAGGGCGTCTACTTCGGCAGCGGGGGGACCCTGAGCGGCGGCTTCGACTCCGTCTCGTCCTCCGCCGGCACGGCCGGGATCTTCTTGGACACCATCGCGACGTCCGGGACCTTCAGCTTCGGCACCGGCACCATCGCCAACAACAGCTCTTACGGCGTCTTCGTCACGAACGGCACAGGCTCATACACCTTCGGCCAGTCGATCTCGAACAGCGCCACGCTGACTGCGCGAGTCGGCGGCAAGACCGCTGGCACCGTGACGTTCTCGGGCGATCTGAACCCGTCCGCCGCAGGAAAGCCCGTCGCCATCTCGTCCAACGGCGCCTCGACGAACGTCAACTTCAGCGGCGGCTCGAAGCGGCTCACCGGTGTCACCATCACGAACAACGCCGGCTCGACCTCGTTCGCCAACGGCGGCCTCGACGTCGACGCGCCCTCGTCCGGGACCGGTCTCAGCTCCACCGGCGGCGGCAGCCTCACCATCAGCGGCGCGAACAACACGATCGACGCACCGAGCGGCCCGGCAGTTGACATCAACGGCGGCGCCTCGGACACGACGACCACGCTCGACGTGAACCTGGCGACCGCCGCGTCCACCAACAGCAGCACGAACGGCATCCAGCTCGACGACACCACGGGCACCTTCTCCGCGAACGGGGGAACCCTCCAGGGCGCGACCGGGGCCGCCGTCCTGGTCAACTCCGGCAACGCCGCGATCACCTACGGCGGCACGCTGGTCAACGGTCAGGGCAACGCCGCGGACATCACGAGCAACACCGGGGGCTCCGTCACGCTCAGCGGAGCGATAAGCGAGGCGGGCGACTCCGACGCGACCGCTGAGAACGGCGGGCTCGTCATGATCGGCAACAGCGGCGGCACGGCCGTGTCGCTGACCGCCTCGTCGAAGGCGTTCAACACCGGCGATGACAGCGCGGTCGTCATGAGCACGAGCGACAACAGCACGCTCACTCTCTCGGGCGGCGGGCTCGACATCGACACGACGAGCGGCAAGGCCCTGGAGGCGTTGTCGAGCGGCACGCTGAGCGTCACCGGCACCGGAAACACGATCGAGTCGACCGGCCTGTCTGCCGCCAACCGTGCGCTGAACATCTCGAACAACGACATCGCCGCGGCCGGCGCCACGTTCCAGCGCATC
>CADCVT010000376.1 GCA_902806215.1 uncultured Solirubrobacteraceae bacterium
GCGAGCTCCTTGTTCATCGCCTGCGTGAAGCCGACGACGGCGTGCTTGGTGGCCGAGTAGACGCTCAGCCACGCCTCGCCGCGCTTGCCCGAGATCGACGAGGTGTTGACCACGAGGGCGTTGCGGTGCTCGGCGCCGGCCGCCCGCAGGAGCGCGGCGGCCTCGCGGTAGAAGATGAAGATCGACCGGATGTTCGTGTTGAGCTGCATGTCGATGTGCTTGGTCTGCAGCTCCGCGACGGGCTGGCCGACGCCCACGCCCGCGTTGTTCATGAGCAGGTCGAGGCGCCCGTAGCGCTCTTCGTGCTGGCGGACGACCTGCTTGATCGTCTCCTCGTCGCCGAGGTTGCCGGCGACCTGCTCGACGTCGAGGCCCTCGCCCTTCAGCTCGTCGAACGCGGCCTGGAGCTTCTCCGGGCGGCGTGCGGCCATCGTGACGCCGTAGCCCTCCTGGCAGAGCATCCGGGTGACGGCGAGCCCGATTCCACTCGAGGCTCCTGTGACGATGGCGGCGCGATCTGGCATGGCTGAAGCGGCGCGGAGACTACAGTGATCCGCCGTGCACCGGGTCACCGTTCTCATGCTGATGCTGCTGTCCCTCGTCGCCGTCGCGTGCGGTGGAGGCGACGGCAAGGACAAGGGGAGCGCGGGGACCGAGACCTCCACCGAGGCCGCCGCGCCGAAGGTCGAGTTCCCGTCCGGCGAGGGCAAGACGATCCGCGCGCTGCGCGCGAATCTCCCCGAGGGCGCGGTCTTCGCGCCCGCGATGAGCGTCCTGCGGGTGGGGGAGAACCGCTTCGCGTTCGCCCTGTTCGACACCGCCCGCGGGCAGATCGAGCCGGATGCCGTCGCCGTCTACTTCGCCGAGACCAACGGGCGCGGCCTGCGCGGCCCGTTCGTGGCGCGCAAGGAGTCGCTGCGGGTCAAGCCGCAGTTCATGTCGCGCCAGACCCAGGCCGACCTCGAGGACGTCCAGACCTTCTACGTCGCCGACGTCGAGGTCCCGAAGAAGGGGCGCTTCACGTTCACCGCGCTCGCGCAGATCGACGGCCAGATGGTCGCCGCGTCGCAGCTCGGGATGCTCGCCGGCGCCAAGGGCGGCCCGCCCGACGTGGGCGAGAAGGCGATCAAGGTCAACACCGAGACGCCCGAGGACGTCGGCGGCAACCTCGCGAAGATCGACACGCGGCTCCCGCCCGCGGCCGAGCTCCACGAGAAGGACTTCGCCGACGTGCTCGGCAAGGAGCCCGTCGTGCTCATGTTCGTCACGCCGCAGCTGTGCCAGTCGCGCGTCTGCGGGCCGGTGGCCGACGTCGGCCTGCAGGTCAAGTCGAGCAACCCGGACGTGGTGTTCATCCACCAGGAGGTCTGGGAGGACAACGACATCCAGAAGGGCCTGCGCGAGCCCGTCGCGAAGTTCCGCCTCGTCACCGAGCCCTGGACGTTCCTCGTCGGGCGCGACGGGCGGATCGTCGAGCGGTTCGAGGGCGCGCTGTCCGTGCGCGAGCTCGAGGCCGCGGTCGAGAAGCTGAAGGCGGCCTAGCCGCCCCGGCGTCTACGGGGCGCCGAACGTCGCGCAGGGTGCGCGGAAGCGAGCGGATCCTCACCGGGCTCGTGCCTGCCAGCCCTGAGCACCCGCCCGCCAACGACCTTTGTCGCCGTCCGGCGGTGCATGTGAGGGAGGCTACGCGCTGGGTAGGCGTGAAGGCGACGTGAAAGACAACCGCGACGAGACACCCGACGAGAAGTACGACCGCAACATGAACGAGCTGCTGCAGGAGCTCCGGGTGGCGCTGCCCGGCGTCCAGGTGCTGTTCGCGTTCCTGCTGACGGTGCCGTTCGCCGCCCGGTTCGACCAGGCGACGGACTTCCAGAAAAACGTGTACCTCGCGACGCTGTTGTTCTCCGCGGTGGCGTCGACGCTGTTCATCTCGCCGACGTCGTACCACCGGCTCAACTTCCGCCGGCGCGACAAGGAGCACATCGTCGAGATCGCGTCGCGTCTCACGGTGCTCGGGCTCGTGGCGCTCGCACTGGCGATGACCGGCGCGGTCGTGCTCGTGACGGACTTCCTCTTCAAGTCTTCGACCGCGTGGATCGTCGGCCTCGGCGTCGGCGGGTTCGTGCTCGCGTTCTGGTTCGTGCTGCCGCTGCTGCGGCGCACCCAGAACAGCTGAGCGGCGGTTTGCAGGGCCTTCGCGCGCGCCGCCCGGCGCCCGGCCCCGCCGCAGTACAGTCCTGCGCGCTCGTCGTTCCTGCCGTCCGCCGCGTCCGCCTTGCCCGAGCCTTCCGCCGATCCTCGCCATCCGCTGCCTGGCCGCCCGTCATCCGACGGCCGCGAGCTGCTGCGCGACGAGCTCGCCCGGATCATGGTGAGCCTGCCGGCGGAGCGCCCGCAGACGGAGATCGATGACGCATGGAGCGGGTTCGACTCGTCCGCACGCCGCTCGCCTCGCGGCTGACGCCGAGCGAGGCGCTCCGGACGCTGCGCCCCGACGCGCGGCCGTTCGCACTCGTCGGTGCCTGGGCGGGAGAGGGAGCAGTGCTTGGCTCGTCCCCGGTCGCGTTCGGCTCGGACGACCCGTTCGCCGATCTCGATCGGCTTCCTTCGGTCTCAGCCGGCTCCGAGCCGGGCGTGTACGGCGGGTGGTTCGGGTGGCTCGGGTTCGGGCTCGGACGGTCCGTCGAGGCGGTGCCGCCGACTCCGCCTCGACCCGTTCCGGTCGCGGACGCGTCACTCGCGTTCTACGACCATGTACTGCGTCTCGACGCCGACGGTCAGTGGTGGTTCGAGGCTCTCTGGACCGACGAGCGCGCTTCGGTTCTCGAGGAGCGCCGTGCCCTCCTCGCTGATCGCCTTTCTGAAGGACCCGCGGCACGGCGACCGTTCGGACTGGGCTCCTTCGAGCCGAGGCCCTCACCCGCGGGCCACGAGCAGGCCGTCCGGACCTGCCTGGAGTACATCCGCGCCGGCGACCTCTACCAGGCGAACCTCTGCCTGCGGCTCGAAGCACCGTTCACCGGCGAGGCGCTCGATCTTTTCGCCGACTCGGCCGAGCGCGTGGAGCCGCGGTACGGAGCGTTCGTGGGGGGCTCCAGAGCGCAGATCTGCTCGCTGTCGCCCGAGCTCTTCCTCGAGCGCCGAGACCGTGTCGTGCGGACCGCACCGATCAAGGGCACGGCGCCGCGGTCCGATGTCGAGGCGGCCTCCGCCCGTTCGCTCGACCGGCTCGTCGACTCCGTCAAGGACCGCGCAGAGAACGTGATGATCCTCGACCTCATGCGCAACGACCTGGGGCGCGTGAGCGAGTACGGAAGCGTCGAGGTCACGGCCGTTGCCCGACCCGAACCGCACGCCGGGGTCTGGCACCTCGTCAGCGAGGTCGAGGGGAGGCTGCGCGACGACGTTTCCGACGCGGACCTCCTGCGCGCGACGTTCCCGCCCGGCAGTGTGACGGGAGCACCGAAGGTCAAGGCACTCGAGGTGATCTCGACGCTCGAGAGCACCGGCCGCGAGGTGTAAACGGGAGCGATCGGGTTCGCGTCGCCTGTCGCCGGCCTGGAGCTGAACGTCGCGATCCGGACGTTCGAGGTGGCCGACGGCCGCGTGTGGCTGGGGGCGGGGGGAGGCATCGTCGCCGACAGCGACCCGGCGACCGAGTACGAGGAGTGCCTGGTGAAGGCCGAGCCGCTCATCCGCGCGGTCGGAGGTCGCCTCGCGGCGAGCACTGCGGCTGCCCGCGAGTCCCGCCCATCGCTCCTCTCACCTACGCGGAGCCCTCGCCCGGATCCGGCGCGCGGGGTCTTCACGACGATGGCCGTCCGCGACGGCAAGCCGCTCTCCGCCGCTCCGCACGTCCGCCGGCTCGCCGCGAGCGTGCGGGCCCTCTACGGCATCGAGCTCGACGAGCGCGCGCTTCACCGTCAGGTGCTGGCGACCGCCCGCGAGCGGGTCGGGCCCGGCCGGCTCCGGGCCGAGGTCACGCCGGGCGGTCACGTCGATGTCTCGGTCCGGCCCGCGTCATTGAGCTTCCCCGAGACAGTCGTCACGCTCGCGCCGCTCGTCATCCCCGGAGGCCTCGGAGAGCACAAGTGGATCGATCGCGACATCGTCGCCGGCCCCGAGGCCGTGATCGTCGACCTCGACGGGACCGCACTGGAGACCACGCGAGGAACGCTCTGGATCGTGGAGGGCGATCGGCTCGTCACACCACCCTGCGACGGCCGGATCCTCCCGGGTGTCACGCGCGACTACGTCCTCGCACTCGAAGAGGCGTCCGAGTCCGAGATCCCGTACGGGCGACTCCAGGCCGCCGACGACATCTTCATCACGAGCGCGATCCGAGGCCTCCAACGAGCGAGCCTCGAAGGCCGACCCGCGCGACCGGCCGAGATCACGCAAGACGTCATCCACCACCTGGCGACCACGGCTAGCCTTGCCCCGGCGGGCCGGTAGCTCAGTTGGTTAGAGCAGCGGACTCATAATCCGTCAGACGTAGGTTCGAGTCCTACCCGGCCCATCCCAGCAACTGCCGTAGGTATCGGCGATTCGCGCCCTCGGGATGTGCCGCCAGAGGACCCGATCAGCGCCGGACGTGTTCCCCAGAGGGCGATTCGGGTGTCGGGAGGCCACCAGATCGACCACGAAGGAACGGTCATGGCGAACGGCCACCTCCAGGTTCGGGGGAACACGAAGAACAGGCGCTGGCACGCGTTCTGGCGCGACGCGGACGGCAAGCACCAGGAGGTCCTCGGGCCTGCGCACGTCAAGGATTCGGGCCGTCGTACCGACCGCGGCGCGGTGATCTGGCGGGCCGGCGATGGGCCGAAGCCGACGCCCCGGCACCTCACGCCGAAGGAGGCTCAGCAGGGGCTCGATGAGCTGCTCGCGCGGGTGTCGTTGGAGCCGCCGGCCGATGTTCCCTGCGCGCCGATTCGGACGCTCGGCGAGGCGCGGGCCGAGTGGCTGCGTCACGTCGAGTTCGACCGTGCGCGTCGGCCGAGCACGGTCCGCGACTACGCGACGCAGACGCGGCTGTACGTGATTGCGGAGTTCGGCGAGGACTGCCCGCTCGACGAGATCACGACCGAGCGGATCGAGGAGTGGCAGCAGGAGCTTCTCGAGCGCGGCCAGCTGTCGCGGCGCACGGTCCAGAAGGCGCAGGTGTGCCTGCACGCGATCCTCAAGCGCGCGAAGAAGAAGCGATGGGTCGACGTCAACGCCGCCGAGAGCGCGGACCGCGTCACGCTCAGGCCGTCGG
Source organism: uncultured Solirubrobacteraceae bacterium (assembly GCA_902806215.1). Classification (GTDB taxonomy): domain Bacteria; phylum Actinomycetota; class Thermoleophilia; order Solirubrobacterales; family Solirubrobacteraceae; genus CADCVT01. The sequence goes on from CADCVT010000376.1 coordinate 5,261, forward strand.
GCGACTTCAA
>CADCVT010000377.1 GCA_902806215.1 uncultured Solirubrobacteraceae bacterium
TCCGAGGGCCTCGGATGGGGCATACGCGACGAGCTCGCCGTCGCAGTGCGGGCACGTCGTCGCGGGTGCGACGTGGGCCTTGTCGAAACGCATCCGGCAGGCGACACAGCAGAGATGGGTCATGGCGACCCTTTCAGTTCGACACCGTGTGACGACCGTACCGCAGTGGGTTCGCGGACGAGCCACGCGCCAGGTCGCGGCGCCGGTTATCGTCGCGCCGCGATGAGCATCCTTGACACCTTCCGTCTCGACGGCAAGGTCGCGATCGTGACCGGCGCGTCGTCCGGCCTCGGCGTGGCCTTCGCCACCGGCCTGGCCGAGGCCGGCGCCGACATCGCGATCTGCGCGCGGCGCGTGGAGAAGCTCGAGCAGACGCGCGCGCAGGTCGAGGCGCTCGGTCGCCGCTGCATCGCGGTCCCCGCCGACGTCGCGGACCCCGACGACTGCAACCGCGTCGTCGCCGAGACCGTCGAGCAGCTCGGCCGGGTCGACGTGCTCATCAACAACGCCGGGATCGGCACCGCCGCGCCCGCGACGCGCGAGGCGCCCGACGAGTTCCGCAAGGTCATCGACATCAACCTCAACGGGTCGTACTTCATGGCGCAGGCGTGCGGCCGCGCGATGAAGGACGGCGGCAGCATCGTCAACATCGGCAGCGTCCTCGGGTCGACGACGGCGTTCCTCCCGCAGGCCGCCTACGCGTCGTCGAAGGCGGCGATCATCGGGCTCACGCGCGACCTCGCGCAGCAGTGGACCGGCCGCAAGGGCATCCGCGTCAACGCGCTCGCCCCGGGCTTCTTCGAGTCCGAGATGACCGACCAGTACCCGGAGGGCTACCTCGAGCAGATGATGTTCCGTGTGCCCACGGGCCGCAAGGGCGAGTCGCGCGAGCTCGTCACCGCGGCGATCTTCCTCGCGAGCGAGGCGTCCTCGTACGTGACAGGGATCCTCCTGCCGGTCGACGGCGGACTGCTCACGACGTAGCGCTCGTCGCGACGATGGCGACCGCCGTCTGCCACGGATCGCGCACGACGAACCCGCCGTCGGTCGGCTCGGTCGGCAGGCCCGCCGCCTCGACGCGCGCGCGGACCTCGGCGACCTCGGCGTCGCCCGGCAGCTGCACCGTCCAGTGCCACAGCCCGACGGTGTGCGGCGGCGGGGCGCCGACGCCCTCGCCCTTCCAGACGTTGAACCCGAGGTGGTGGTGGTAGCCCCCGGCCGACACGAAGACGGCGGAGCCGAGGTTCGCCTGGACCTCGAAGCCGAGCACGTCGCTGTAGAAGCGCAGCCCCTCCTCGACGTCGCCGACGTGCAGGTGGAGGTGGCCCATCCGCAGGCCCTCGCCGATGCGCTCGCCCGGCTGCTCGCCCTCGACGCTCGAGAGCAGCGCCTCGAAGTCCAGCGGCGCGGGGCCGCGCGAGTAGCCGAGGTCGGTCGGCCACGCGTCCCGCGCCCGGTCGGCGGCGAGCTCGATCCCGTTGCCGTCGGCGTCGGGGAGGTAGATCGCCTCGTGCGTGCCGTGGTCCGAGGCGCCCTGGATCGGCGTGCCGGTCGCGGCCAGGCGCATGGCGGCGCGGGCGAGCTCCTCGCGGCTCGGGTAGAGCAGCGCGTAGTGGTACAGGCCGGCGTGGCGCCCCGCGCCCTGCGCCTGCGGGTCCTCGTGCAGGACGACGGTGGTCTCGACGCCGTCGCCGAGCTCGGCGGTGGTGGGCTCGTGCGCGTGGACGCGCAACCCGAGCGCGCGCTGATACCAGGCGACGGAGCGATCGACGTCGGCGACGGTGAGGTGGACGGCGCCCAGGCGGAGCGTCGCGGGGAGCGCGTGGCTGGGGGTCTCGGTCAGGCTCATGGGTCCAGTGTCGAGCCTGATCGCCGTTCTCGGTATGGACGGCCCTGGCGGATCTATGGACTCCCGCGCAGGCGGTCGCGGTAGCTCATCGGCGGCTCGCCGTGATGGCGCTTGAAGGCGCGCGAGAAGTACATCTGGTCGCCGAACCCGGCGCGGTGCGCGATCTCCCCGATCGTGAGATCGGAGAAGCGCAGCAGCCGCGCCGCCTCGAGCATCCGCCGGTCGGTGATGAGCTCCTTCGTGCCGCGCCCGGTGACGTGCGACAGCGCGCGCGAGAGCGCCGCCGGCGGGACCCGCAGCGCGTCGGCGTAGTGGCCGGTGTCGTGGTGGCGCGCGAAGTCGCGCTCGAGGACGTCGACGAACCGCCGGTGCAGCTGGACGTCGGCGTCGTCGGCGTCACGGCGGTCGGTCCGCGACGCGTCGTACCAGCGCTCGATCCACAGCAGGAGCGCGGTGAGGAGGTGGCGGTGCAGGTCGGCGCTGGCGGCGTCGGGCGGGCGGCGGCTCTCGGCGGCGAGCGCGTCGATCGTGGACCCGAGCCGTCCGGCCTCGCCGTCCGGCACGGCGACGGTCCGCGCGCCGCGGCCGTTGAACAGCCAGGCCGGGCTCGGGCGCCCGTCGCGGTCGCCGCCGCCGTCGAGCAGCTCGTCGCCGAAGCGCACCACGGCTCCGAAGAGGCCGGTGGCCCGTTCGAAGACGTGCACCTTACCGCGGCCGATGAGCGTGACCGTGCTCGGCTCGATCGCCGAGACCTCGCCGTCGATGAGGTGCCGGCCGCTGCCGCACCGCGTCCAGATGAGCTCGTGGTAGTCATGGCGGTGCGGGCGGCGCGGCTCACGCGCCGCGCCGGTTCCGATGTTCTCGTCGCGCAGCAGGACGACCTCGAGCGACGGACCGGCTCGGGGGAGGCGGTCGAGCGCGATCTCCCCATCGGCTGCGGGATCGGCTGACGGACGGTGACCGATCATCGTTCCGGGTCGATACTAGATCGCCGTGCGGGCGCCGCTCCGCGCGCGGGACGCCCGCTTCACGCCGCGGCGGGCTCGCGGAAGTAGTGCCCGTCGTCCAGGTCGGCAAGGAGGCCAGGCTGCCCGGGCTGCCATGCCACCATCTCGCGGGTCTGCGCGCTCGACGCCGGAACGTCGCTGGCGAGGAACCCGGCGAGCCAGCCGAAGTGATCGTCGGCCTCCTCGCGGGTGATGGAGACCGCGGGCACGCCGAGGTGCTGCGCGACCCGCTCGACGATCTCGCGCATCGCCACACCCTCCTCCGCGGTGCCGTGGAGGACCGATCCTGCAGGCGCCGCCTCGAGTGCGAACCGGAAGAGGCGCGAGGCGTCGAGCCGGTGAACCGCAGGCCAGCGGTTGCTGCCGTCGCCGATGCAGGCGGAGACCCCCTTGGCCCGGGCGATCTCGATCAACGCGGGGACGAAGGCGCGGTCGCCCTCGCCGTGGACGGACGGGGGAAGCCGCACCACGGACGAGCGGACGCCGCGGGACGCGAGTGCGATCGCCTTCCGCTCCGACGCGATCCGCGGCGCCGCGTGCGAGGCGGGATCGGCGGCGTCGGTCTCCGTGCCCACCCGTCCCGGCGTCAGGACCGCGGTTCCGGACGTGACGACGAGCGGGCGCTCCGAACCGGCGAGCGCGTCACCCAGCGCCTCCACCACGCGCTCGTCGTCACGGCCGTTCTCCGCGTATCGCGAGAAGTCGTGGTTGAACGCGGTGTGGATGACGCCGTCGGCCTCGCTGGCGCCCCGGCGCAGGCCGTCGAGGTCGGCGAGGTCGCCGCGGTGCGCTGCCACGCCCGCCGCCGCCAGTGCATCGGCAGCGGAATCCGACCGGGCCAGGCCAGTGACCTGATGCCCCGCGTCGAGCAGCTCGCGGGCGATGGCGGTCCCGATGTAGCCGGTCGCGCCGGTGAGAAAGACGTGCATTGCTGTGCTCCTCTCGGTGATGTCAGTCGCTGACATGGATCGTAGCAACTCGGATGACAGTCACTGACATCGCTAGGCTCGTCGCATGGCCCGGTGGGAGCCCGACAGCCGCGGCA
>CADCVT010000378.1 GCA_902806215.1 uncultured Solirubrobacteraceae bacterium
TCGGTGAACTCGAGGTCCATGCCGAACGTCTGGCCCTCCTCGACGTTAACGACGCCGTCCTTGCCGACCTTCTCGATGGCGTCGGCGATGACGTCGCCGATGTCGTCGTCGCCGGCGGAGATGGTGGCGACGCGGGCGATCTGGTCCTTGCCCGAGATCTCCTTCGACTGCTTGCCGATCTCCTCGACGACCTGATCGACGGCCTTCTCGATGCCGCGCTTGAGCGCGAGCGGGTTGGCACCCGCCGTGACGTTCTTCAGACCGGCGCGGACGATCGCCTGGGCGAGCACCGTCGCGGTCGTCGTGCCGTCGCCGGCGACGTCGTTGGTCGCCGTGGCGACCTCGCGGACGAGCTGGGCGCCCTGGTTCTCGAAGACGTCCTCGACCTCGATCTCACGAGCGATGGTGACACCGTCGTTCGTGATCGTGGGAGCACCGAACTTCTTGTCGAGCACCACGTAGCGGCCCCTCGGGCCGAGCGTGACCTTGACGGCGTTGGCGACGGCGTCGACGCCGGCCTCCAGGGCGCGGCGCGCCTCGCCCTCGTACTTCAGTTCCTTGTGAGCCATTCTTTTCTCCCTAACCCTCGACCTTGGCGAGAACGTCGCTCTCGCGCAGGACGAGGAGATCCTCGCCCTCGACCTTGATCTCCGTGCCGCCGTACTTGCTGTAGAGGACGGTGTCGCCGTCCTTGACGTCGAGCGGCTTGCGGTTGCCGTTGTCGTCGATCGCGCCGTCGCCGACGGCGATGACCTCGCCGCGCTGCGGCTTCTCCTTGGCCGTGTCGGGGAGGACGATGCCGCTGGCGGTCGTCTCCTCCTCCTCGATGGCCCGCACGATCAGACGATCGCCAAGGGGCTTGAGCTTCATGTGATGCAACCTCCGATGGAACAAAAGACGTTGGCACTCGTATAGCGAGAGTGCCAAGTGCACGAATCAGCTCCGCAAGATAGCGGGTGAGCCGCGCTCGTCAAGGGTTCGTTGGCACTCCGGTAACAGGAGTGCCAGCGAAAGCCCGAGGTGCTACCGCCCGAGTGTCGGAAGCGGCGGCGCCGGAGCCGACGTCGCGTAGGGGTTGCGCACGACGAGCTCGACGTTGCGGTCCTCGCGGGATCCGCGGCCGCCGCCCTCGCCGGTCTCGGAGTGCCGCTGCTGGTAGTCGTTGAACGCGAGCTCGCGCGAGATCGACGCCTGCCGCATGACGCTGTCGCCCGCCTGCCCGGAGCCGTCCTGCGTCGAGGGCGGCGCGCCCGGCTCCGGCGGCGCGGCATGGTCGACGATCGTGGAGATGATCGACAGCGTGCCGTCGCGGTTGTCCACGAGGTCGAGCACGCGCGACTGCTGCGGCCAGTCGATGTGCGACGCGGTGTTGATCTCCCAGAAGCCGTGCTGCGTCGGTCCGCCCTCGATCGGATCGATGCGGTTCTTGTGCTCGTGGCCGTTGACGAACGCGATCACCGAGGGGTGGCGCAGCAGCAGGCACCGGATCGTCTCGGTCTGGTCCGGCGGCTCGACCGGGGTCTGCTTGGTGCACGGCAGCGGCGGCCCCGGGAAGTCGCGCGGACCGTTGCCGAAGTGGACGATCGGGTTCAGGTTGCCGCCCGCGTCGCCGGGCGGGAGGAACGGCGAGATCGGCGGCTGCCCCATCGTCGCGAGCGAGTGGTGGGCGAAGATGAACACCTTCTCCTGGTTGGCGGGCAGCTCGGCCCGCGTGAGGACCTCGTGCAGCCAGCGGTACTGGTCGTCGTCGACGTTGCCCTCCTCGAGGCCGTGCTCGGCGACGGTGTCGAGGACGACGAAGCGGACGCCGGGTCGCGGCGAGAAGTCGTAGTTGCCCTGGCCGTCGACGAGGCTCGCGGGCCGGTTCTCGAAGCCGTGGCCCTTCGGGGCGCCGGTCGTGTTGAAGTGCTGCTGGATCCACTCGTGCTTGCGCAGCGGCTTGCGCTTCGGGTCCGGCGGGACGATGACGGTGTTGGCGTCCTCGTCATCCTCGCCTTCGGCGATGATCGCGGTGCGCAGCGCGCGGATGGCCGCCTCGCCATCGCCCTCGGTGCCGGCGAGGATCGCCTCGATCGCGGCATCGGCGAGGTTCGTGGGCTTGATGCAGCCCGTCGCGAGCGCCTCGAGCGCGGGGTTGCGCGGCTGGTTGCCCTGCACGAGCCCGTCGTGGTTGCCGAACACGGCGTACCAGGGGAGGTCGCGGAATCCGTACGGGTCGAACGGCTCGTTCATGCGGGTGAAGAGCCCCCGGAAGTCCCGGGAGCGCACGGGCCGGCCGTTCTCGGCGCGGCGCGGGCTGTAGCCGGGGCCGTCGCGCCCGTCGCTGCGGTTGGGCTCGTAGTACCGCTTGCCGCCGCGGACGCCGTCGTAGCCCTTCGGGCCGCACGGCCCGGCGACGCCGGAGTCCGGGTTGACCTTCGGGCGCCCGTCCATCACGTCGATCATCCAGCGCGTCTCGTTGAGCTGGGTGTTGTCCGTGTTGTCGCCCGTGGTCATCACGAGATCGAGCTTGTCCTGCGTGACCGGGCTGATCGTGTTGCGAAGCTGGCGGACCATCTGGTCGAGCACCTGCGGCGAGATGCCCTCCTGGGGGCGGTACGCCGACGTGAACGCCCCGCCGAACTGGTCCAGGAACTCCACGCGCAGGGGCGATTCCTCGTCGATCACGTGCGTGTCGGTCATCTGCGCGAAGAACAGCTGGGCGAGCCGGCGCGCATCGCGGCCCGACCGGGGGCGCTCGAGCTCGTCACGCACTTGGTGCGCTTCACCGGGACCCGGCTCGAGCCGGTCGTCGTTGTCGCGGTCCACGATCGTCTGGGTGACGGTCGTCTGCGGGCGTGCGTGGGCGGCGGGCGCGGCGACGAGCAGCAGCGCAGCAGCGATGAGGACGGTGATCGTGCGCATTGACACCGCATTAACACTCGTTCGTACTGTCCTTGCGCCAGTAGGGGGCTGCCGCCCCCTCACAACCCCCGCTTAAGTTCCGCAGTACCCATGTTGACGACGCCCCGGTTGACCATCCGCCCCTTCGTCCCCGAGGACCTCGAGGCGCTCCACGCGATCTACGGAGACCCCGAGGTCATGCGGTACGTCGACGGCGACTACGCGTCGCTCCAGGCCACCCGCGCGGCCCTTGTCACCCACGTCGAGATGCACGAGAAGGACGGCTTCGCGTTCTGGGCGGTCCTCCGGGAAGAGGAGCTCGTCGGAGAGGTCGGCTTCGGCCGCCTGGGAGACGAGATCGAGATGGGCTGGACGTTCGCGAGAGCCCACTGGGGCCACGGCTACGCCACCGAGGCAGGCCACGCCGCACTGAGGAGAGCGCCGGCGGCGAAGCTGCTGGCGGTGATCCACCCGGCCAACGAGGGCAGCAAGCGGGTGGCGGAGAAGCTCGGCTTCGAGCGGAGCGAGAACCGTGAGGTGCGCGGTCATCGGCAGCTGATCTACAAGCGAAGGGGGGCGAACGTGAGCGCTGCCGGCCTATAGCCCGGCATGAGTCACGTTCGCGTCGTCGAGCTCGCTGCTCGCCAGCACAACCGCTTCAGCCGCCGTCAAGTCGCCGAGCTCGGGTTCAGCGACGAGGCGATCAATCACCGTCTCGCCCGGGGCGACTGGGTCGCCGCACACACGAGTGTCTTCGCGATCGCGCCCGCGCTGGACACCGATCAGGCACGGTGGATGGCGGCGACGCTGACGACCCCACACTCGTTTCTGAGCCACGCGAGCGCGGCTGCGGCGTGGGGGTGGTGGGATCGCCCACGGAACTTCGAGGTCGTGACCAGACCCGGGAACGGCGGACCGCAACGGCTCGACGGCGTGCTCGTGCACCACAGCGAACAGCTCGACGACGACACGACAGAACGAGCTGGGATTCCGATCACGGGGGTGCCGCGGACGCTCCTCGACCTGGCACCGCACGTCGGGACCTCGCTGCTCGCCCGGTGCGTCCGCGAGGCCATTCGGCTGCGGACGACCAGCGCACCAGAGATCGTGAACGTCCTCAGCACGCGTCATAGGGGGCGCCGCGGCAGCCGAAAGCTCATCCTCACTGTCAGCCGTTTTTCCGGGCTGCCGCTCCATCGCGCGCGAAGCGGAGCCGAAGTCATGGCGTTGGAGGTGCTCCGCGACGCGGGCCGGCCGATGCCCAAGCTCAACGCCAAAGTGGGAGGGACCGAGGCGGACCTCGTCTGGCGAGACGAGCGGCTGATCATCGAGATCGACGGAGGGCCGTTCCATCAGGACGTTGGCGAGGACGCACGAAAGGAAGCGATCTGGGGCGCTGCCGGCTACACCGTGCTGCGGCTGCCCGCCGAGAGTCCCTACGAGCGACCCGCGGAACTCCTCGCCATCGCACCGAACGTGAGCGCTGCCGGGCTATAGCCCGGCACGAGTCACGTTCGCGGGGTCTTTCAGTTCTGGGCCCCGCCGATACCGAGGCGGCGCTCGGTGAACTCCGGTGGGTTCTCGATGATCTGGCTGAACCTGACCACGGTCACCTGGTCGTCGTCTGCGACCTCTCGGCCGTAGATCTGCTCGAGGAAGTGCTTCATCTCCTCGTGGCGGCGGAACTCCGGGTTGTCGTGCTCGATGTCGCGCGGAGACAGGTCCTTGAACTTCTTGACCTCGACGCCGTCGATCACCGCGTCGAAGATCTTCTCGCGCGGCGAGTGCTGATACCCGATCGTCACCATGACGGCCTGGTTCTTTCGGTACTTGCTCGACTTGTCGCCGAGCCGGATCGTGGCGGTCTTGCGGCCGCGCTTGAGCTGGTCCGCGAAGATCCTGGAGTAGAAGTTGAGCACCTGCACTAGGCGCGGAACCCTAGCGCCCGTCGGACCATCTCGCGCTCTCCCTTGTAGGTGAGCGTCCGCTCGGCCTCCTCGAACGGGATCCAGCGCGCCACCTCGACCTCGTCGTCGTGGTCGGCGACGTCGCCGGAGCGGTACTCGAAGAGGAAGAACGTCACGAGCTTCGCGATCTTCTGACCGTTGCGCTGGTACCAGTAGCGGACCTCGCCGAGCTCGCCGACGAGGTCGGTCTCGACGCCGGCCTCCTCGCGCACCTCGCGCTGCGCGGCCTGCTCGGGCGTCTCGCCCGGGTCGACGTGGCCCTTGGGGAGCGCGAGCACCTTGTGGCCCGTCGCCGCCCGCCTCGTCGGCACGATCACCGCCACGCGGCCGTCGCGCACGACGACGCCGCCGGCGCTGACCTCAGTAGACGTACCGCTGGAGGGCGGCGGGATCATGGACCGTGAGCTTCCCCCTGCCCTGCGTGACGATGCTCGCCCGCTCGAGCACGGCGAGGAACCGGCTGGCCGACTCGCGGCTCGATCCGGCGAGCTGGGCGATGTCGGCCTGCGTCGCGGTGACGAGCACGTCGCCCTCCGGAGCGCCCTCGGCGCGCGCCTGCTCGACGAGGCCGGTGAGGACGCTGGCGACGCGGCTCTGCACCGTCTGGAACGACTGGCGGGCGAGCCGCTCGTTGGCAGCGCGCAGCCGGCGCCCGAGCGCGATGACGAGCTTGACCGCGATGTCCGGGTGCTCGCGCATGAGCCGCCGCATGTCCGAGCCGAGGATCGCCAGCGCGTGGAGGTCGTCGACCGCCTCGACGGTGGCGGAGCGCTTCTCGGCGTCGAACATCGCCAGCTCGCCGAAGATGTCGCCCGGCCCGAACCGCGCCAGCGCGATCGTCCGGCCGTCGGCGTGCTCGCGCAGCGCCCGGGCGTGGCCACCGGCGACGACGTAGCACGTGTCGCTCTCGTCGCCCTCGCGGAAGATGACCTGCCCGTTGGCGAACTTGCGCGAGACCGCCACCTGGGCGACCCGCTCGAGGTCGTCCGGTCCGAGCGTCTCGAACACCGGGACCTTCCCGAGAAGCGCTACGACGTCCTGACCGGTGGTCGCCATTGCGCCGGACCCTACCCGAGCGCGGCCTCCCTGCGACGCCGTCGCAGCAAGCGGCCGAGCGCCACGGCGATCAGGGCGAGCAGCGCGAAGGGCGCGATCACGGCGAGCGCGATGAGCGCGACGCCCACGATGACCTCGAGAACCCGCCACGCGTCCGAGGCGGCGTCACCGGGCGTCCA
>CADCVT010000379.1 GCA_902806215.1 uncultured Solirubrobacteraceae bacterium
GTGAGGGCGTTGATGCCGGTCAGCGACCGGCCGATGATGAGCTTCTGGATCTGCGACGTGCCCTCGTAGAGCGTCGTCACGCGCACGTCGCGGAACCAGCGCTCGACCGGGTGGTCGTCGACATACCCCGCGCCGCCATGCACCTGGATCGCCGTGTTCGCGCATTCGACCGCGGCCTCGCTCGCGTAGAGCTTGGCGATCGACGTCTCGGTCGTGTTCGGCTGCCCGGTGTCCTTGAGCCAGCCGGCCCGCCAGACGAGCATCCGCGCCGCGTCGGTCTTCACGCGCATGTCGGCGAGCATCGCCTGCACGAGCTGGAACGACGCGATCGGCTTGCCGAACTGCTCGCGCTCCTTCGCGTAGGCGACGCTCGCCTCGAGCGAGCCCTGGCAGATCCCGACGCAGCCGGCGGCGACGGAGTAGCGGCCCGAGTCGAGCGCGCTCATCGCGACCTTGAAGCCGTCGCCGACCTCGCCGAGCATCTGCGTCGCCTCGACGTCGTCGAGCGAGATCGACGCGGTGTCCGAGCCGTGCAGGCCCATCTTCCCGTGGATCTCCTGCGGCTGGAAGCCGGGCTGGTCGGTGTCGACGAGGAAGGCCGCGAGGCCGCGGTGCTTGCGCTCAGGGTCGGTCTGGGCGAACACGAGCGCGACCTTCGCGTGGTTGCCCATCGAGATCCACATCTTCGCGCCGTTGATGATCCAGCGGTCGCCGTCGCGGCGGGCGCGCGTGCGCTGGTTGGCGGCGTCCGAGCCGGTGTCGGGCTCGGTCAGCCCGAAGCAGCCGAGCCACTCGCCGGCGCACAGCTTCGGGAGGTAGTGCTGCTTCTGCTCCTCGGTGCCCCACCGGAGGATCGCGCTGCAGACGAGCGACGTCTGCACGGAGACGACCGTGCGCATCGCCGAGTCGCCGCGCCCGATCTCCTCGACGATGAGGCCGTAGGTCGCGTAGTCGAGGCCCGCGCCGCCGTACTCGCGCGGGACGATCGCGCCGAGGTAGCCCTGGTCGGCGATCTTGCGGACGAGGTCGAGATCGAAGTGCGCGTCGCGGGCGTTCTGCTTGGCCGCGGGGACGATCTCGTTGTCGGTGAACCGCCGCGCGGTCTCGCGGATCAGCTCCTGCTCGTCGGTCAGCGCGAAGTCCATGCGCGCGACGCTAACGGTCGCGCGCTCGGCTCGCGTCCTCGACCGACAGCTTGCCGCGCGAGATCAGGCTGCGCTGCTTGCCCCCGGAGGCCTTGCGGACCGCGCAGAACCGGTCGATGTCCCCGCCGTCGAGCTTTCGCAGTCGCGGTTCGGGGATCGCGGTACGGCGGCAGCTGACCGCCATGAACGCCGCGCGTTCGTCGTGCCCGCGACCTGATCTCTTGTGATGCACGTAGAACTGGACCGATCGGACCGAGGGCTCGACGAAGAGCCGGCGGATGATCGGCGCCTGATCGCCCAGGTTGCGGCCGACTCCGCGGGGAACCGCGCGGAAGCGCACCGTGCAGCGCCCGTTCCGGCAGGTGGAGCCGATGACGGTCGGGTCCTCGCCCTCCGCCACCCCGAGCTCCGCCTCGACGGCCCGTGCCGCCTCCTTGCCGTCCGATTCGATGCGCGTAGGGGAGGCGACACCGTCGAGGTTCGCCTTCTCGCGTGGCCGCTTGGCAGGCGGGGCGGACGCGACACTCTCCTCGGCAGGCGCGCCACCACCGCCACGACCTCGGTCCTCCGGTGGTCCGCCGCCGTTGCCGTTACCGCGGTCCTCCGCCGGTCCGGCAGGCTGCGCGGTGGCGGTGGTGGTCTGCGCGGTTGGCCTGTCGTCGTCGGACTCCTTCCCGCCGAACGCCAGGATCGCCGCGACGGAGAGCGCGGCCACGGCGCATGCGATCGCGACCCGGCTGCGCCTATTCCCCGGCACCGGCGTTCCCCTTGCACGCAGGAGGTCCGGCGCCCGGAAGTCTTCCGGCACCGCCCTTGAACTTGCAGATCGCGCTGAAGATCGAACCGCCGGTGCGCGTCGACCAGTCGACGTCCGGACGCCGGCCCGCGTCGCACGTGGTCTCGGCCAGCAGCGCGCCGCCGCCGGTCTCCTCCTCGGGCTTCAGCGGCCGCTGGGCCCCGACCGTCGTGTCCCGGTACGCGATGAGCTTCACGCGGCGTAGGCCCTGCTCGCGGTAGAGAGCCTGGAGCATGTCGATCTGCTGAACACGCAGCCGGCCGCCGCCGGGAACGCCGACCGCGTACACGATCTCGCAGAGGTCGCCGGTGCACTTCACGGTCCGGACTCGCGCCCGGCGGAAGTCGTTGACGTCGGTGATGTCGAGTTGGCGGATACCCGCGTCACCGACGATCTTCGCCACGCGCCGCTCCTGCGCGGTGAGGGGGCGCGGCTTCGGCTTGCCCTCGTCGCCGCCATTTCCCACCAGCCCGATGAGCGCGATCGAGTACGCCGTCACGAGGACCAGACCGATGAGGGCCTGCGCGATCGGGGGGAGGCGCCTGAACCGGCCCCATCCCCCCTTGACGATCTTCACCCGTGCGGAGACCCGTGCTGGGTCAGCGGACGATCGAGATGGTGCCGCCGAAGACGCACTTGTCGTCCTCGACGCCGTTCTGGATGTTGTCGCCGTCCGCCGTGTTCGGGTCCCTGTCCGCGTCGAGATCGGGGTACTGCTGACCCGGCTCATTGTCGCGAACGCCCTCGCCGAGCACGTCGATCCCGGCGTACATCGTAAACGCCGCCTCGAAGCCGTTCGAGTGGGCCATGTAGCCGCCGGCGGCCTGGAATCCCGAGACGGCATTAGCGTTGTCGTCGGGGGCGCGGGACTCGTTCGGCGTGCTGCTACCGCCGTCGGAGTTGGGCCCCGCCCGCAGGGACATGCCCTCGTTGCCGTCGCGGAACGTCGCGATCAGCTGATGCTTACCCTCGCCGCCCGTGGCGCCCTCGTTGCCGGCGGTGCCGCGGCCCGCAGGGATGTTCGCGCGGCGTCCCATGTGTGACTGGAACGCCATCGTCCCCCCGGCCTCGTCGTGGAAGACGAGGATCTTCGCCTCGTCGACGCCGCCGCCGTCGTTGTCGAAGCCGAGATCGGTCGGGAGCACTTCGCGGCACATGCCGACGATCGTGAACGGGCCCACCTTCGCCAGCTCGACGGTCGAGGTGCTGCCCTCCTCCTCGTCGCCGTCGTCCGTGCCGTCGCGCGGGTCCTCCGGCTCCGTGGCTCCGTCGTCGACGTTGCCGAAGCCGGTGTCGATGGCCGTGCGCTTGATGGTCACGGTGTCGGCGTCACCGCGCGCGCCCTGTGCGCCTGATGCGCCTGATGCGCCGCTGCCACCGGCGGGCCCGGGAGGACCGGGAGGGCCCTTAGGGCCGGGAACCTGGCCGGCGCGCACGTTGAGGCCGAGGCGCTGGCCGGTGAAGCGGCAGTTGTGGTCGTCGACGATCTCGTTGATCGTGTTGTTCGGGTCGACGCAGACGATCAGGTAGTACTCGCCGGTGGGGGTGCTGCGCGGGATGCCGAGCGTCACGCGCGTCGAGAGCTGGCGCCCCGCCCGGAGCGGGACGATCCGCCTATCACCGGTGAGGCGGATGTCGTCCGAGCCGCGCTGGCGGCCGCGCGAGAGGAAGGTGCGCGCAATGGTGGCGCGGCTGGACCGCGTGCCCTCGTTGGCCACGGTGAAGGACA
>CADCVT010000380.1 GCA_902806215.1 uncultured Solirubrobacteraceae bacterium
CGGTCGTTGGCCCGCGCGAGGTCGACCTGCCGCGGCCTCCAGTCGTCGGCCACGCGCAGCAGGTGCTCGGTCGCGTCGACGATCTCGCCCGGCATCCCGAGCATCTTGCAGAACACGTTGGTGGCGCCGCCGGGCAGGTGCGTCAGCGGGATCCCCGTGCCGGCCAGGCCGTTGGCCGCCTCGTTCAGCGTCCCGTCGCCGCCGAGCGCCACGACGACGTCGTAGCCCTCGCCGGCCGCCTCGCGGGTCAGCTCGGTGGCGTGACCCTGACGCTGCGTGTCGAACGCGGTGACCTCGTAGCGGCTGGAGAGCGCGCTGACGACCAGCGTCCGCAGGCGGTCCGAGACCGTCGTCGCGTACGGGTTGACGATGACGAGCATCCGGCGCTTCTCGACGGGAGCCTCGAGGGCGAACGCGTCGCTCAGCTTCTCCAGGGTGTCGAGCGGCGGGGACGCGGGCACGGGGGACGACTACACCGCCCCCGCCGGACGGTTTCAGGCCTCCGCGAGCATGAAGCTCACGAAGAACCCGAGCCCGGTCGCGGCCGAGTTCCACGGCCGGCCGTTCTCGAAGGCCTCCGGCATGAGCGTGTCGGCCAGCGACGCGAGCACCGCGCCCCCGGCGAACGCCAGGCAGAACGCGAGCGTGTTGTCGCTCGCGCCCGACAGGGCGGCCCGGCCGAGGACCACGGCGATCGCCAGGATGAACCCGCAGACCGCCCAGGTCGTGATCGCGAAGCGCTCCGACCGGCCCTCCTCGCGCATGGCCGCCGCGCCGGCCAGCGACTCGGGGAGGTTCGAGAAGAAGATCGCGACGAGCAGCGTGAACGAAGCGTCGTCGACGAGCGAGACCCCGAGCGCGAGGTTCTCCGGGACGCCGTCGAGCGTGACCGCCGCCAGCAGTGCCCAGCCGACGGCGCCGCGGCTGGCGGCGTCCTTGACCTTCTCGGACTGGTCCTGGTCGGCGCTGCGGGCCACGCGGCTGTCTAGCCAGTAGTTGGCGACGACGAAGGCCGCGCCGCCGGCCAGCAGCCCGAGCCCCGCCCGCCATGCGCCGCCGTGCTCGTACGCGTCGGGGAACAGCTCGAAGCAGAGCGCCGCGATGAGCGAGCCGGATGCGAAGGCGAGCATCACGCCGAGCAGCGACTTCGACGGCGTCCACTTCGCGCCGGCCGCGCCGCCGATGATGAGCGCACTCGACGCGATGAGTCCGAACACGACAGCTTCGCCCACGAGACGCCCCGTACCCAGCCGGCAGTAGCCTCGAACGGCAATGACGTCGACGGGCCGCATGCGGAAGTTCTGGGACGAGCGCGCCCGCGAGGACGCGTTCCACTTCGTCGACAACCGCGAGCCCTATCGCGAGGCCGACGAGGAGCGCTTCTGGAGCGAGGGCGAACGCGATCTCGTCACGCTGCTCTCCACGCTCGACCTCGCCGTGCGGCTCGACGACCACGTGCTCGACCTCGGCTGCGGGATCGGGCGCCTGACGCGTGTGCTCACCGGCCGCGCCGCGCACGTCACCGCCGTCGACGTCTCACCGGGGATGCTCGCCCGCGCCCGCGAGCTCAACGCGCAGCTCAACAACGTGAGCTGGATGCTCGGCGACGGCGAGACGCTCGAGGGCGTCCCCGACGGCAGCGTCGACGCGGTCGTCTCGCACGTCGTCCTCCAGCACATCCCCAGCGCGAAGGTCCAGCTCGGCTACGTGGCCGAGATGGGGCGCGTCCTGCGCCCCGGCGGCTGGGCCGCCTTCGGCCTCTCGACCGACCCGCGCGTCCACGAGCCCCGTCCCGCCAGCCGCCGCGACCTCTTCCGCGCGATGACCGGAAAGCGGCCCGGAGGCCAGGACGAGCCCGAGTGGCTCGGGGCGTTCGTCCCGCTCGACGCGCTGGGCGCGACGGCCGCCCAGAGCGGCCTGACGCTCGAGCGGATCGAGGGCGCGAACACGCAGTTCACGCTGGTCCGCGCGCTGCGCGAGGGCTAGAGGAAGCCGCGGCGCCGGAAGTACGCGCCCATGGCGACCAGCGTCACGACCATGACGCCGAGGATGACCCAGAACATCTCGCGCGTGCCCTCGCCCGGGAACTTCACGTTCATGCCGAAGATCGACGCGACGAGGGTCAGGGGGAGGACCACGACGCTGAACGCGGTGAGCGCGCGCAGGACGTCGTTCGTGCGGTGCGAGAGGACCGACTCGTTCGTGGACTCGAGGCCCTCGACGACCTCCTTGAAGTTCTCGAGCATGTCCCAGACGCGCTCGGACGCGTCGTTGATGTCGTCGAAGTAGATGTCGAGGTTCTCGGGCACGTAGCGCTTGTGGTGCTCGAGGTCCTTGAGCGCCGCGCGCTGCGGCCGCACGATCTTGCGGAAGTTGATGATCTCCTGCTTGGCGTTGGAGATGTCGCGCACGACCTCGCTCGAGCGGCCCTCGAAGATCTCGTCCTCGATGCGCTCGAGCTTGTTGCCGATCTTCGCGAGCATCGGGAAGGACGCGTCGACGCTGTCGTCGACGATCTTGTAGAGCAGGTACGCGGGACCCTTGGAGAAGAGGCTGTCGCGGAACTCCTCGTTGGACTCGAGGCGCTCGAACAGGTACGAGACGGGCTGGAGGGGCGAGTTGGGCAGCGTGATGACGTAGTCGGGCCCGATGAAGACGTCGAGCTCGGCGGCGTTCAGCCGGCCGATCGTCTTGTCGTAGCGCGGGAAGTGCAGGACGACGAACAGGTAGTCGTCGTACTCGTCGACCTTCGGCCGCTGGTTGCGGCTGAAGACGTCCTCGTA
>CADCVT010000381.1 GCA_902806215.1 uncultured Solirubrobacteraceae bacterium
CGGTGCCCTGATCGGCACCGTCGGCTTCGCCACCGAGTACGCGTGGACCCAAGTCGCGTTCAAGCTCCCCTGGACCCCGGACATCCTCGTCGAGGGCCTGCTGCTGTCGACGCTCGTCGGCGTCGGCGCCGGTGCGACCGGCGCGCTGCTCGCGGTCGGGCTGCAGGGCCGGCTCCCGTCGGTCGCGGTCTCCCGCGCGGTGCCCGGGCTCGCCGTGCTCGCGCTCGGCCTCGCGCTGTTCCTCGGCCTGAAGACGGCCGAGCCCGACGGCACCCGCGTCGCCGTGGCCATGGCCGGCGACGGCGCCGAAGACGACCGGCCGCTTGACCAGGAACAGCGCTGCGAGCTCGACGAGCACCGCGGAGCCGAGGTAGAGCGGCATCGTCGGGAACGTCTCGCCGAGCATGGGCCCGACGATGAGGCCGATGGCCCCGCGCATCCCGAGGAAGAACAGCGCGGTCGCGATCGCGCCGCCGCGGCCGATCCACAGGCGACCCGCGACGAGCGCGACGCCGGCGGCGAGCGCGATGAGGACGGGCTGCAGCACGAGCCGGTACTGCGGCACGCCGAAGTCGAACTCGGCCTGGAACGTCGACAGGCCGATGAGCAGGCCGCCCATGATCCCCATGCGGCGAAGCCAGGTGATGAGCGGAAGCTTGTCGTCGGCGCGCGCCGACTCGACCTCGCCGCGCTGGCGGGCCCACATGCCCTCGCGCAGGAGGATCGCCTGCCCGATGAGCGTCATGCCGGCGCCGCCGATGAGCATCAGGTGCGTCGGGCCCCACAGCGTCACGTCCTGGCCGAACAGGCGGTGCCAGACGTCGTCGAGCGGGAAGCCGATGAGCGCAAACGCCGCGGCGGCGAAGATGAGGACGCTGCCGACCGACACGTGCCAGTCGCGCGTCAGGCGCACAGCCTTGGGCCCGGGCTTCTCGCCCTTCGGCGTCAGGGCCATGCCGATGACGCCCGCGGCGAAGACGCCGAACAGGCCGAACAGGATCAGGTAGTGCGCCGGGTTGGCGAGCGGGCCGGCGTCGCGGCCGACGCCGATGTGCAGCGCGATGTCCCAGTACATGCCGAGCAGCGCGACCTGCAGCGAGATGCCGGAGATGGCGGTCGGCAGCGCGGCCCAGCCCGGCAGTCCGCCGACCCGCTCGCTGAACGCCGAGACGCGAGCGAGCGTCGAGCCGCGGCCCGAGCGATAGCCGAGTGCGAGCGTGAACAGGATGAGCATCCCGATCGACGCGCCCGCGGTGGCGATGATGACCTGCGAGAGCTCGGCTCCCCCCGCCGGTTCAGATGCGGCAACAGTGGCCAGCATGGTTCCTCCCCAAGTCGATGACACGGCTTGATGTTACACCGATCCATGTCACATGAAACGCGGGTACGCTGAGAGTGTGAGCAGCCTCACTGACGACGAGGACACCGACGCGGTGACGATCGACGAGGTCGCGCGGCGCACCGGCATGACCGTGCGCAACATCCGCGCGCACCAGGCGCGGGGGCTCCTCCCCCCGCCCGACGTCCGCGGACGCACCGGCTACTACGGCCAAGACCACGTCGCGCGGATCGAGCTCATCAAGGAGCTTCAGGCCGACGGCTTCAACCTCGAGTCGATCAAGAAGCTCATCGACGCCGCGCCCGGCAACTCGGGCGAGGTCCTGCGGTTCACGCGAGCGGTGCGCGAGCCGTTCGAGGACGAGGAGCCCGAGATCGTCGACGTCAGCGAGCTGGCCGAGCGCTTCGGCGGCGACGAGTCCGCGCCGAGGCTGCTCGAGCAGGCGCTCAAGCTCGGGCTGCTGCGCGACCTCGGCGGCGGCCGCTTCGAGCAGCGCAGCCCGCGCCTCGGCGAGGCCGCCAACGAGCTGCGTCGCATCGGCGTCTCCTCCGACGAGCTCTACGAGGTCACGAAGCGCCTGCACCGCCACGCCGACGGAGCCGCCCGCGCGTTCATCGACCTCTTCCTCGAGGAGATCTGGAAGCCGTTCGAGCGCGAGGGCCGCCCGGAGGAGCGCTGGCCCGAGGTGAGCGAGTCCCTGGAGCGCCTGCGACCGCTCGCCGGCGACGCCTTCCTCGCGATGTTCCAGCTCGTCATGACCGAGCGCGTCGAGGCCGCCTTCGGCCGGGAGATCGACCGCATGGCGCACTCCGGCAAGGGCAAGCGCAAGCGCTAGCGGCGGTCGAGCACGACGACAGGGATCTGCCGCTCGGTGTACGTCTGGTACTCGTCGTAGGGCTTGTAGACCGCGGTCGCGCGGGCCCACCATCGCTGGCGCTCCTCGCCCTCGGCGACGCGGGCGCGGACGCGGCGGCGCTCGCCGCCCGGCAGCTCGACCTCGGTGCCGAGATCGACTGGCTCATGGCGCGCGAGCGCTTGCAACGATCCGGCGATGCTGCTGCGTGCCCTTCTGCTCAGCGCGGTCGTCGCGCTCTCCCTCGTGCCCCTCGCCTCCGGCCACGTCGAGCGCCCCGCGTACTTCCCGGATCCTGCCGCCGACACGGCGGTCTCGCCGTCGGCGGGCGGGGACGTCCCGCGCATCCGGCGCCTCTCGTCGTCGGTGGTGAAGAAGTTCGCGGGCGACACGCGCGTCGTCTGCCAGCCCAATTCCCTCTCACTCGTGAAGAAGTCGGTCGCCACGGCACAGAAGGAGGGCTACGTGCTGCGTCCCTCGGAGGGCAAGCGCAAGATCCGGGCCTACACCGCACGGCTGATCATGAGCGTCAACCGGCGGCTCATGAAGCGCTGTAAGTACAACGAGATCCAGCCCGCGGTCACCGCTTCGAAGAACAACGACCGCGTCGTGATCATGCCCGGCCTCTACACCGAGCCGACGGCGCGCGCGCAGCCGACGAACGACCCGAAGTGCCAGAGCCTGCGCACGAACGGCGACAAGCCCGGCGAGGAGAACACGGCGCTCTCGTACGCGTACCAGTTAACCTGCCCGAACGACCAGAACCTCATCGCGGTGATGGGCCGCGAGATGGGCGAGGAGACCGAGCCGATGCCGCCGCGCTCGGACCGCCACGGGATCCCGAACCTCGGGCCGTGCATCCGGTGCAACCTCCAGATCGAGGGCTCCGGCGTCGGTCCCGACGACGTGATCATCGACGCGGGCGACGTCAACGCCGGCAACAGGGGCCCGAACGGCGTCGGCTCGAAGAAGGACGTCGTCGTCCGCGCCGACCGCGCCGACGGGTTCGTCCTGCGCAACGTCACGCTGCGCCACGCGGGCGAGCACGGCGTCTACGTCCTCGAGACCGACGGGTACATGCTCGACCGCTTCAAGGCGTTCTACAGCCGCCTGTACGGGACGCTCACGTTCGCGTCGGACCACGGCGTGCACCAGAACTGCGAGACGGTCGGCCACGGCGACTCCGGCGTCTACCCGGGTGGCGCGCCCGAGACCGGCGCGCAGCGGCCGGTGGGCACCCAGGCCCGGCTCAACCAGGAGGTCCGCCAGTGCGACCTGCACCACAACCTGGCGGGCTACTCGGGCACGAACGGCAACGCCGTGCACATCAACGGCAACGAGATCTACGACAACGCGCTCGGCATCCAGACCGACGTCGTCACGGGCGCGGGGCATCCTGGCTACCCGGGCGACTCGATGCTCGTCGAGAACAACAACATCCACTCGAACAACTTCGACACCTACGCGCCCGAGTCCGACGTCAAGCCGGCGTTTCCGTTCCCGACCGGCACCGGGATGTGGATCGCAGGCGGCAACCAGCACCGGATCCGCAACAACACCTTCTACGACAACTGGCGGCGCGGGACGATGGTCTTCACCGTGCCGGACTCGCTCATCTGCGGCCCTGCTGCGGGCGGCAACGAGCAGGCCGGCTGCAACTCCCGCGAGATCTCCACGTCGCACTACAACCAGACGTTCGACAACAAGATGGGCGTCACGCCGGGTGGCCAGGCCGACCCGAACGGCACGGACTTCTGGTGGGACGACTTCGCGGGCAGCCGCGGCAACTGCTGGTTCCGCAACTCGGGCCCGAAGCCGATCACGACCTCGCCCCCGGGCCGCCTGTCGGACTGCCGCGACGGCCGTGACCCCGCGACGAGCGTGGGCATCGGCAACCCGCAGAACGAGAGCGAGCTCGTGAGCTGCGTGGCGGCGTTCGAGACGCGCAACTTCGACAAGAACGGGCCGTGCCCGTGGATCCGCAAGCCGTCCGAGCCGGGTGCGGGCGGCGCGCGCAGCGCGTCGATGCGCGAGGCGTTCACCGCACCGGCGGTGGCGCGCGCGGCGCGGGCGCCCCGCACCGACCTGCCGCTCGGTCAGGCCAACTGCACGGACTGGAACGCGGCGGGGAGCACCGGGCAGCCGCGGCTGGCCGAGCAGCTGCGCGCGTTCGCCGGCGGCGTCGTCAACACGGGCGAGCGCGACATCGGCACGGGCGCCGTGCTGACGAGCGAGCAGACGAGCGCGCTCTTCGCCTCGTGGTGCGGCAAGCGCTACGCGCAGGGCTTCCTGCTCTACAAGCTCTACACCCACGCCGCCGCGTTCTCGCGGCGGTCGGGCGGCTAGACGACGGCGCGGAGCGCAGGCGCGGAGGCGCCGCGCAGCGCCTCGGCGAGCAGCAGGCGCAGGGGCAGCTCGGCGTCGTCGAGCGAGCCTGAGGACACGTCGGAGTAGATCTCGATCAGCCAGCCGCAGCCGTCGGCGGTGGTGCCGGCCGCCGCGACGACGCCGGTCATGCCCCAGTCGGCCAGCAGCGCGCGCTCGGCCGGGTCGGCGGCGGGATCCTCCGCGTCGACGACGAACGAGCCGCCGTCCATGATCCGCGCGGTCGCCGGGAAGTCGGCGACGGCGAAGCGGCTGCCCTCCGCGCCGAAGCGATGGCCGCTCGTGCGGTTCATGCGGCGGTCGTCGAGGAAGACGGTCTCGAGCATCCCCGTGCCGGCGGGGCACCACGACACGGTGCACGCGGACGCGTCGAGCGCCTCGCTGACGGCGAGCGCGACGGCCTCCGTACGGTCGAGCGGCACCCGCGCGGCGAGCGACCCGTCGAGGGTCGCCATCGCCGCTTCGAGCAGCGCTCCGGCGTCGAGCTTGCCGGGGCGCGTGCGTCCCCGGATCGCCCGGCGCTCCGTGCTGTGGGCGGTCCACTCGGCCTCGCCGAGCGAGCCTCCGGCGACGCACACGCGGGCCCGCCCGCCGCGCTTGGCGGTGTACTGCGCGGCATCTGCGGCGCGCAGGAGGTCGCCGACGCGCCGGGCGCCGAGCCCGACGCTCGCGACACCGCACGAGACGGTGAGCCGCGGGCCCTCTCCCGCCTGCAGGCGGGAGATGACGCGCTCGCCGAGCGCCCGCGCGTCGTCCGCGCCGCAGCCCTCGAGCACGACGCAGAACTCGTCACCGCCGACGCGAGCGACGAGCGGCGAGCCGTGCCGCGACGACGCCTCGCGGAGCACCGCCCCGACGCGGGTGAGCGTCGTGTCGCCGAAGGAGTGCCCGTGGACGTCGTTGAGCTCCTTGAGGTTGTCGACGTCGCACAGCAGGACGGCGAGGTCGGCACCCTGCTCGAGCGCGTGCGGCACGGACGCCTCGAGCCGCTCGTCGAGCGCACGGCGGTTGGCGACGCCGGTCAGCGGGTCCTCGAACGCGAGCTCGGCCATCTGGGAGAACAGCTCGGCGCGGCCGACGGCGGAGGCGACCTGGCCGGCGATCGTCTCGAGGAAGCGCACGTCGCGCGCGTCGAACGCTGCCTCGCCCTCGACCCGAGTCGCCCACAGCTCACCCCACGGCAGGCCCGCGAACACGATCGGGACCGCGCACGCGTGCTGCTTGCCGCTCTCGATCAGCAGGTCGCGCTCGAGCGGGATGATGTCGGGGTCTTCCAGCGAGGTCGTGTAGGACTCGCCGTTCTCGAGCAGGCGGCGCAGCAGGTCGTCGTTCTCGAGGCGATACGTCTCGTCGGCCGGCGTGCGCTCCTCGCCGGGCGCGAGATCGCCCGCGTTGATGAGCGTGCGCAGGACGCTGCGCTGCGCCTCCCAGCGCGAGATCGACATCGACGCCGCGCCGAGCGCCAGGCGCGACTCCTCGGCGGCGACCTCGAGGACGTCCTCCAGGCGGTGGGCGGCGGCGACCGAGGAGGAGATCGCGATCAGCGCGTGCAGCTCGCGCTCGTGGCGGCCCTCGGTGCCGGCGGACTCGGTCAGCGCCAGCGCCATGTCGTCGGTCCCGGCGTAGTGGACCATCGCGGCCGGGTCCGCGAGGCAGTCGAGCAGCGCGTCGATCACGAGCGGGTCGAACTGCGTGCCCGAGCAGCGGCGGAGCTCGGTGGTCGCGCGGTCCTCGCTCAGCGCCTTGCGGTACGGGCGGTCGCTGACGAGCGCGTTGTACGCGTCGCAGGCCAGCACGATCCGCGACGCCAGCGGGATCGCCTCGCCCGCCAGGCCGTCGGGGTAGCCGTTGCCGTCCCAGCGCTCGTGCTCGTGGCGCACCGCGGTCGCGACGTTCGAGAGGCCCGGCAGCGGGCGCAGGATGCGCTCCCCGATGACCGGGTGCTCGCGCATGAGCTTCCACTCGTCGTCGGTCAGCGGTCCGGGCTTGTGGAGGATCCCGTCGGGGATCCCGATCTTGCCGACGTCGTGCAGCAGCGCGACCGCCTCGACCTCGGCGACCTCGCGCGATCCGAGCCCGAGCCGCTGGGCGACGGCGATCGAGAGGTCGTGGACGGCGTCGGAGTGCTCGCCGGTGTAGCCGTCGCGCGCTTCGAGCGCCGCGGCGAGCGAGCGGACGACCGCGCGGTAGGCCTCGGCGGCGCGGGAGCGCTCCTGCTCGAGGTCGCGCAGCACGCCGACCAGCGCGGACTCGCCGTTGGACAGGCCGCGAGCAGCGGCGAGTGCCTCCTGACGAAGGCCCTCCACCCGCAGCGTTCCTTCCCCAGACATACAGGCAGTTCATCGGCAGCAACGCCCGTTGACTTCAGCGCGGCGGCCGAACTGCTGACGGCGCGGGCGCCGGGCCGGGCAGGACCTGCTCCAGCGGCGCGGGGGCCAGGTTCGTCACGAGGTCGCGCACGAACTCGATGTCGATCTTCAGGTGGTCGACCGGCATGTTCTCGAGGTAGGTGAAGCCGCCGTAGCCGGTTCCGAAGTCGTCGAGGGCGAGCTTGCAGCCGAGGCTGCGGAGGCGCTCGGCGAACGCGCGGGCCGCCGCCTCGCGGAGGGCGTGCAGCATCGGGCAGTCCTCGATCTGGAGCCGTCAGCGCACCGGTGCGAGACGTCGAGGTCGACGACGATCACGCCTTCGACGAGCATCTCGAGGGATCGACGCGCTCCGGTCCGGTGACGGTCTGCTCGATCCTCATCGCGTCGGGCGTGCCGACAGCTCGGCATCGGCGCGCGCGATCAGGTCGCCGGGGGGTGTCGTTCGGTTCGAGCGCCGCGAGGCCGACCGTGATCGCAGCGTGGTCCGGGCCGGCCGCGAGCGCTGCCTCGACGTCGCCGAAGCGCTGCCTGGCATCGGCGAGCGTGGCGCCGGACACGACGCACAGCCGTCGACGACGCTCTTCAGCAGCGCATCGCCGGCTGCGTCTCTGCCGTCGTCGTTGACCTTCTCGAGCCCGACCACGTCGACGTACGCGACGACAAGAGAGCCCGAGGAGCGTCGCGCGCGGTCGATCTCGTGATCGAGATCGGCGAGCCGGGACCGCGGGTGCGGGCTCCCGTCAGCGCGTCGGTCTCGGCTGCGCTGAGCAGGGCGAGCAACGACGCGCGGTCGGCCGCCGCCCGCTCCCGGTCGTGAGCGGACTGCTCGCGGTCGTGGGCTGCTCTCGCCCGGTCGACCGCGGCGGACTCGCGCGCCTGCGCCGCGGCCGAACGCGCCGCCGCGCCGATCTGATGATCGAGCGCATCGGCAGCCTGATCCCGTGCGTTGGCTGCACGGTCGCGCGCCGCGGCGCTCTCGTCGCGCGAGGTGGCAGGGTCGAGCCGAGC
Source organism: uncultured Solirubrobacteraceae bacterium (assembly GCA_902806215.1). Lineage (GTDB taxonomy): Bacteria > Actinomycetota > Thermoleophilia > Solirubrobacterales > Solirubrobacteraceae > CADCVT01. The sequence continues at coordinate 7,955 of CADCVT010000381.1, forward strand.
AGCGGCACTGGTCTGACGCTCGCGCGTGCTGCGGTCGCGGTCCTCCTGCGACTCGGCGTGGACCTCCGCGGCCTGGGTCCCTCGTCCGCATCGCGGTCGCTGGCCGCCTGGTCGCGGTCCGCGGCGTCCTGATCGCGGTCGGCCGACGTCTGATCGCTGTCGGACGCCGTCTGGTCGACATCGGCGGCCGTCGAATCGATGTTCGACTCGTTACTTCGCGGGCGCCGCGTCGCCGAGCTCGAGCACCGCGAGGAACGCCTCCTGCGGGACCTCGATGCGGCCGACCTGCTTCATGCGCTTCTTGCCTTCCTTCTGGCGCTCGAGCAGCTTGCGCTTGCGCGAGATGTCGCCGCCGTAGCACTTGGCGGTGACGTCCTTGCGGAAGGCCTTGACGGTCTCGCGGGCGATGATGTGCGACCCGATCGCCGCCTGGATCGGCACGTCGTACTGCTGGCGGGGGATCTTCGCGCGCAGCTTCTCGGTGAGCACCTTGCCGCGCTCGTACGCCTTCTCGCGGTGCACGACCATCGACAGCGCGTCGACGGCGTCGCCCGCGAGGAGGATGTCGAGCTTGACCATGTCCGACGCCTTCATGCCGGTCACGTCGTAGTCGAACGAGGCGTAGCCGCGGGTGCGCGACTTGAGCTGGTCGAAGAAGTCGAGGACGATCTCGGCGAGCGGCAGGTCGTACTGGATCTGCACGCGCGACGGCCCGAGGAAGTGCATGCCGGCGTGCTCTGCTCGACGCTCCTGGCAGAGCTCCATGACCTGGCCGATGTCCTCCTTGCGGCAGAGGATCGACCCGCGCACGATCGCCTCGCGGACCTCGTCGATGCGCGCCGGGTCGGGCATGTCGGACGGGTTGTGGACCTCGACCGCCGAGCCGTCGGTCAGCGTCAGCTCGAAGCTCACCGACGGCGGCGTCGCCATCAGCTCGAGGTCGTACTCGCGCTCGAGCCGCTCGCGAACGATGTCCATGTGCAGCAGGCCGAGGAAGCCGCAGCGGAAGCCGAAGCCCAGCGCGTCGGAGGTCTCGGGCTCCCACGACAGCGCCGCGTCGTTGAGCGTGAGCTTCTCGAGCGCGTCGCGCAGGTCCGGGTAGTC
>CADCVT010000382.1 GCA_902806215.1 uncultured Solirubrobacteraceae bacterium
ACACGACGCTCTTCCGATCTGTCGTCCGCGGCGCGATCCACGCGATCGCGCCCGGCGACTTCGCGCTCCTCGGGCGCGCGCTGGTCTCGGACGACGACAAGGAGCTCGGCGCGCAGCTCGGCCAACAGGTCCGGCGCCTCGCGTCCGAGCACGCCATCGCCCCGACCGAAGCGCTCGAGGAGGTGACCGCGGCGACGCTCGACGCACTGGCCGAGAAGGGCAGCCTCGACAAGAACGGGCTGCACGACGCGCTGCGCCAGCGTGTCGGCGAGGACCTCATGCCCTGGTGCAAGGGCTGCAAGAGCCACCACGTCGCGCCGATGCTGTGGCGCTACGCGACCATCCGGGCGGGCGCGCGGCTCGACGCTGACCGGCGCTACGTCCGCGCGGACCCCGGCCCGTCACCGGCCGCGAGCGACGCCGTCTACCGCTTCCTGCGCTTCTACGGCCCGGCGACGCCGGCAGACTTCGCCGAGTGGGGCGGGATCGGCAAGCCACACGCCAAGCGCCTGTGGAGCGAGGTCGAGAGCGACCTCGCGGAGTTGCAGGTGGAGAAGAAGGTCGCGTGGGTCGCGCGCGAGGACACCGCCGCGCTCGAGTCGCCTCCGGAGGCCGAGGGCATCCGCCTCCTCCCGCCCGGCGACCCCTACCTGCAGAAGGTCAACCGCCCGCTGCTCACGCCCGACGCCGAGCTGCGCAAGCGTCTGTTCCGCCCGGTCGCCAGCCCGGGCGCGGTGCTGCGCGACGGACGCCTCGCCGGCCTCTGGAGGGTCAGGGACAACCGCGGTCGCACGGAGATCACGGTCGAGCCGCTCGACGGCCTCACGCGTGCCGAGATCGACGACGAAGCGAACCGCGTCGCGCAGCTTCGCGACGCCGAGCAGGCGACGGTCCTCCTCGCCTGAACCGCCCCGAGCGGCCACTAGTCTGGACCGCGATGCCGTCGGGAACCGTCCTCTCGCTCAACCGCTATCCCGTCAAGTCGATGGCGGGCGAGCCCGTCGACGAGCTCGAGCTGTTCGCGCACGGCGTCCGCGGCGACCGGCAGCAGGCGCTGACCTGGCGCGACGGGCGACGCCTCACCGCGCGCGCCGCACCGCGGATGCTCGCCTGGACGGCACGGTCCAACGGGACGCAGCCGATCGTCACCGACCCCGCGGGACGCGAGTGGCGGTGGGACGAGGAGGGCCTCGGCCGCGCCATCAGCGAGGACCTCGCCAAGGAGGTCGAGCTCGCCGACGACGAGCGGCTGATGCAGGACCTCCCCGACTCCGTCCTCGTGACGTTCCAGCCGACGTTCGAGCGCCTGGCCGAGGAGCTCGCGACCGACCTCGACCTGCGGCGCTTCCGCACCAACGTGCACGCGACGATCGACGCCGAGCCGTTCGCCGAGCTCGACTGGGAGGGCCGCCGGATGACGATCGGCGACGCCGAGCTCGAGCTGCTCCATCCGTGCGTCCGTTGCGCGATGGTCATCCGCGATCCCGACACGCAGGAGGCCTGGCCGCAGCTCCTACGTCATCTGCACAACGACCATGCGTCCATCTTCGGCATCAACGCCCGGCCGGTCGGGGAAGCCGTCATCCATGTGGGCGATCCGATTGAGGTGAGCTGACGAATGCAGCCCTGGGACTGGTTCGCCGTCCTCGCCGCGTTCGCCGCGGTCGGCTGGTTCGTCAAGGTCATGCTGACGGGTGACGACGAGCGTCACGAGGAGGAGGCCAACCGCACCTTCTTCGACCAGCACGGCCACTGGCCCGACGAGGATCCGTCGGCCGCCATCAAGCCGCCGAAGGCTCCTCCTCCGCCCGCGGCGTAAGCTTCGAGAGCAGCGGGATCGTCGCCAGCACGCACACGCTGGCGACCACGAAGATCACGCCGTAGCCGCGGGTGTCCTCGAACAGCCCGTCGTCGAGCAGCGCGATGCAGAGGCCGGCCGCGATCGGGCCGCTCAGCAGGCCGAGTCCGCGCGACACGCCGAACAGCGCTGAGCCCGCGCCGTGGTCGCGCGGCGGCAGCAGCTCCATCATCAGCGCGAACGGCAGCGTCATCACGGTCACCGCCGCGATCCCGCCCGCGAGCACGACCGGCATCAGCCACACCGACTGCGAGAACGCCGGCGTGAGCAGCCCGAAGCCGTAGACGGTCAGCGACACGACGAGCACGCGCCGCGTGCCGTACCGGTCGCCGAGCCAGCCGCTGAGCGGCGCGGCGATCAGCGCCGCGACGACGACCAGGCCGAGCGCCAGCGACGCGAACTCCGTCGGCTTGTCGAGCCCGACCGTGAGGAACAGCACGACGAACGCGCGCAGCGCCGCCAGGGCCGCCTCCCACAGCGCGTTGCACAGCACGAACCACCGCAGGCGCGGGTCGCGCAGGAGCCTGCGCACGGACCCCACGTCCTTCGAGGCGTCGTGTCCCTTGCCGTGGGACGCGACCCGCCGCCGGACGATCATCGCGAACACCGGCGTCACCGCGAGCATGACCACGGCCGCGAGCAGGAACGGCGCCCCGCGCCACACCGCCAGCAGCGCCGGGCCGCCGACGAACGCCAGGCCGAGCCCGATGCCGCGCCACGACCCCTGCGCGCCCTGCGCCCTGCCCGAGTGCTCGTCGTCGACGAGGTCGGGATAGAGCGCGAAGTACGCGGTGATGTAGATGAAGTAGGCGACCTGGAAGAGCGCGATCCAGATCGCCAGCACGGCGAGCAGCCCGCCGACCGCCATCAAGGTCAGCGCGACGACGCCGAGCACCCCCGCGAAGCCCACGAACGGCAGCCGCTTGCCGATGCGGTCAGACCACGGCCCGACGATCAGCGGCACGAGGATCGCGAAGAGACCCTCGATCGCGATGAGCGCGCCGGTGCCCGCGGGACCGGCGGATCGCGAGAGCACCACCGGCAGGAGCCCGGAGACCGTCGTCGAGGCCAGCGACAGCGCGAACGCCGGGAGCCCCAGCGCCCACAGGAAGCGTGTGCTCAGAGACCTGCCCCGCGAACGGTTGAGGTTGGCAACGATCTCGTCATGCAACTAGTCTCTCCACGATGGCAGACGCGCAAGCCAGCTCGGCCGCCCACGAGGCGTGGGAGCTCCTGACCGAGGTCATGATGGGCCAGCGCAGTCGCATGCTCGCGATCGCGTCGGAGTTCGACCTCGCGCCGGCGCAGGTGATGGCGCTGAAGTCCATCGAGCCCGGTAGCCCGAAGCCGATGTCAGAGCTCGCGACGCTCATGCGCTGCGACAACTCGAACATCACGGGGATCGTCGACCGCCTCGAGGCCCGCGGGCTCGTCGCCCGGCGCCCCGGGGACCGCGACCGCCGCGTCAAGATGCTCGAGGTCACGCCCGAGGGCGAGGAGCTGCGGCGCCAGCTCCACGGCCGTCTGAGCCGGCCGCCCGAGCCGCTCGCGTCGCTCGGCGAGGAGGACGCCCGCGCGCTGCGCGACATCCTCGCCCGCGCCCTCGGTCGCAACGACGACTGACGCTGCACTGGACTCCGGGGCCTTGGCGCACTAGCGTCATCCAATGACCCGGATCGTCCTTCTCCTGGCGGCGCTGCTCGCGTTCGCCCTCCCCGCCGCCGCGCAGGCCGGCCCCCAGTTCACGATCGGCCAGGGCAGGGGCCCGCACATCGTCATGGCGCCCGACGGCACCACCGCGCGCGCCGTCTGGAACGACGACGTCGCCAAGCAGATCCACTTCTGCTCGATCCCGCGCGGCGCGACGGCGTGTACCAACGAGCGCACCTTCGCGATGCCGCCGGGCGCGAGCAGCCCTGGGCCTCCCTACGTCGTCAACGCCGGCGGCGACAAGATCCACATCGCGCAGCAGGACTTCGCCGGGGGCAACGCGTTCCTCTACACCTCGCTCGACGGCGGCCTCAACTGGGGCGCACCGGAGAAGGTCTACGACCCGAACAACGACATCGGCCTGGGCCAGCAGGAGCCGATCTTCGACTCGAGCGGCGCCGAGCTGATCTTCCCCAGCGGCGGCAAGTACATCTACTCGGCCAAGACCGACGCGACCGAGAAGGACAAGACCGACGTCGCGGTGCTGAACACGAGCGGCGTCGAGGACCTGCGCGACCTCCACGTCGCGCGCGACGCGGGCTCGGCCCTCGTGGCGCTCGCCCACAACGGCAAGCAGATCGTCTTCTATCGGTCGGCCGGCGGCGACCCGAGCGTCGAGCCGAGCTGGGAGGCGGCGAAGTCGCTCGGTCAGGGCGACGACGCGCGCCTGGCGAGCGCCGGCGGCGCGACGCCGTGGATGATGGCGACGGTCGGCGACGTCGGCGCCAAGCGCGTCGAGGTCCGCCAGTGGACCGGCACCACGTTCGGCGCCCCGAAGGTGCTCGCCCAGGAGCAGGGCGTCATCAACGACATCACGATCAGCGGCGCGGCGATCGGCGCCATCTGGCGTGACGACGGATCGGCGACCGACCGCATGCGCTTCGGCGTCTCGACCGACAACGGCTCGACGTTCGGCGTGTCGACGATCGTGCTCGAGGACTCCGTCATGGCGTCGATGGACCTCGCGCTCGGCGGCGACGGCAAGGGCTTCGCCATCTTCGAGGGCAGCGGCGACACCGGCACCGGCGCGAAGAGCATGATCAAGGTCGCGAGCACCGACACCGTGGCCGAGCCGACCCCGCCGGGCACCGGCGGCGGCGGGACGACCGCGCCGCCGACGACGCCGGTGGTGACGCCGAAGCCGGGCACGACGAGCACGACGCCGCTCGCCGTCGGGCGCACCGTCAGCGCCCGCGTCCCCGGCGCGACGCTCAGTCTCGGGCTCCCGCGCGGGTGCATCCCGGCCGGCCGGCCGTTCGTGGCGCGCCTGACGTTCAAGAAGCAGCGGCGCAAGGGCAGCGTCTTCGTGAAGGTCACGAGGACCGACTTCTACGTGGGCACCAAGCGGCTGAAGATCGACCGCAGGTCGCCGTTCACCCAGATCCTGCGGATCCCCAACCCGCGCGCCGGGCGCAGCTACAGCTTCCGCGCCCGGGCGTTCATCAAGGTGCGCCGCGGAAAGGCTCCGAAGAAGTCGATCCGCGCGACGCTGAAGGTCTGCGGCTAGCGCTCAGACCTGGTCGACAGGGCGGGGCCCGGGCCCGACGTACTTCGCCGTCGGGCGGATCAGCCGGGCCTCGCGCTTCTGCTCGAGGATGTGCGCGCTCCAGCCCGCGACGCGCGCGCAGGTGAACATCGAGGTGAACATGTCGGCCGGGACCGCCGCGGTGTCGAGCACGACGGCGGACCAGAACTCGACGTTCGTGGCGAGCACGCGGTCGGGCTTGCGGGCCTTGAGCTCGGCGAGCGCCGCCTTCTCGAGCGCCTCGGCGACCTCGAAGCG
>CADCVT010000383.1 GCA_902806215.1 uncultured Solirubrobacteraceae bacterium
CAGCTCCGAGGGCGGCCCACCGGGCATCTGCGTCGAGCGCGCACAGCAGCGAGTTCGCTGCTCGGGCGCGCTCGAACGCGGCGACGTAGTCCTGCATCGCAGCTTCCCCACGGTCCACCGCCTCTTGGCAACTCCACTGCTCGTCGTCGAGTTCGGCAACGAGCGTCGTCATCTCGCGCAGCGCGTTGGCATCGCCGTACTGCTCGCGCTCGAGAGCTTGAGCTGATCGTTTGTAGCGAGGGTCGTCGACCGGTCGAGCTCGCGCCGCTTCGGTCACGGCAGCCCGAGCGACAGCCCGTTGACGCTCGGCGTTCGCCGCAGCGATCTGTGCCGCCAATCGGGGCAACTGCTTGTCGAGTCGCGGTTCGGTCACGGTCCCAACCGATAGGTACCGGCCGCTGCTGCTTTCCATGCAAGCCGGAAGCCAGAGCGCCGCTGTCACGTGGCGCGAGAAGCGCAACCGCTGACCGCTCGTCGTCCAAACAGCAGTTGGCCACCAAAGCCCGCGTCAAGGCTTCCGGATCTCCTGCGGAGCTTCAGAGCGGCGACGCCGGCCGCGACGCGCATGCAGCGGGCGGCTGAGGCCGTCCGGCCTGCGAAACTCTGCGTATGCACGACGAGTTCGACGCGCGTCTCCCGCGGCTTCTCGATCCCGGTACCGTCGGCGGCCCGCTGACCGACGATGTCGTGGCCGAGGTCGAGCGGGCGCTCGGCGTCCGCCTGCCCGCTGAGCTCCTTGCGCTTCTCCGTCATCAGAACGGTGGGTACGTCCGATCGGAGTTCTCGGCGTGCCCGACGAGTCGGCCGACCAGCTGGGCCGACGACCACATCGCCCTGAACGAGATCGCGGGAATCGGCACGTCGCATGTCCTCGCGCTCGACCAGTCGCGCGACCTCAACAAGGAGTGGGTGCAGCCGCCCGAGCTCGTGCTTCTCAGCGGCGACGGCCACTGGTGGATAGCCCTCGACTACCGAACCTGCGGGCCCACTGGTGAGCCACCCGTCATCTTCTACGAGAACGCAGCGGAAGGTTCACCCGACGACCTGCCCGTCGCGGCGAGCTTCAGGGAGTTCGTCTGACTGCTAGGACCAGAACCGGAGATCGAGGTTACGCTCCAGCCCGGGCAGGTCAAGAGCGTCTGGATCGACCCCGACTTCGCCCGGGAGCACGGCATCGAGGTCCCGCCAGAGAACGCCCCGGAGTAGGTCGTCCGCGAGAGCCCGGACCCGCAACCTCTCCTTACCGGCGCTGCCGTCCGGTCACGGGCTTCACGGACCGCCTGCTGTCGCTTTCCGTGCAGAGCGTCAGCGCATCACCGCTATCGCTTTCGCGATGACCAGCACTTGGTGTCAGACGCGCGGTTCTGGTCCGCGCCTGACTAGACCGGGTCCTCCTGGACCGGCGGTGGGCCGACGGCGATCTCGCCGTGCTCGGCGTGGTGCTCGATCGTCGTGAAGGCGGCCGTGCAGAGGACCGCGATCGGGACGGCGAGGGCGGCTCCGGCGATCCCGTAGAGGACGCCGCCGATCGTCACCGCGAGCAGGACGACGACCGGGTGGAGCTTCAGCGTCCGCCCGACGATCACGGGGTAGAGGACGTTGCCCTCCAGCTGCTGGACGACGAGGACGGCGAGGACGACGAGCAGCGCGGCATCGATGCCCTCGAACGCGAGCGCGACGAGCGCCGCGGCGGCGCCGGCGGCCACGGCGCCGATGATCGGGACGAACGCCAGCACGAACGTCAGCGCCGCCAACGGCAGCGCGAGCGGGACGCCGATCAGCAGCAGCGCGAGGCCGATCCCGACCGCGTCGACGAACGCCACGAAGACCACGCCGCGCGCGTAGGCGCTCAGCGCCTTCCAGGCTCGGCCGCCGAACTCCTGAAGCGCCGGCTTGCGCGCCGGCGGGACGCGGTGGACGAGCCAGTGCCACATGCTCTGACCGTCCTTCACGAAGAAGAACAGCACGACGAGCGTGATGATGATCGCGGCGAGGATCTGTCCTGCCGCCTGCGCACCCGAGACGACCCCGGACCGGACTGCGCCGTTGTTCTCGCGGACGCGGTCGTCGATCGAGTCGATCTGCTTCTGCACCTCGGCCTCGGACATGCCGATCGGCAGGTCGGAGATCTGCCCGCCGAGCTTGTCGGCACCGGCGCGGATCTGGTCGCCGAGCTTGTCGGCGTCCGCCGCGATCGGCGCCGCGACGAGTGTGAGCAGGCCGACGATGAGGAGGATCCCGCCGACGCAGACGACCGCTGAGGCGATCGACCGCGGAAGCCCCTTGCGCTCCAGGAACTTCGCCGGCGGCACGAACAGCGTCGAGAGCAGCAACGCGATCGCGACCGGGATGACGACGAAGCCGACCTTCAGCAGCGCGAACACGATGACCACGCCGGCGGCGATGCAGACGAGCAGCCGCCAGCTCAGCTCCGAGGCCAGGACGAGCAGCCGCGGGACGCGGATCTCGCGGCCCGCTCCGGACTCGGGCGGCGGCACGTCGCCCGGCGCGAGCGCCCGCGAGCCCACTCCGGAGGGCCCGGCCGGGCGCTCGGCGGGCATGTTGATGCGGGGCTCGTCGAGAGAGGCCACACCGATCCGATACCCGTCCGCGCCGTCGCGCCACCGAGACCGTCAATCCCTGATGGCGCGTCGGCGCTATTCGTAGGCCAGCGCGTGGAGGATGTCGGTCTTCGCCGCACGCCGGGCCGGTCCGATCGCCGCGAGGACGCCGGCGACCGCCGCCAGCACGAGCAGCACCGCGAGGGTCCCCCACGGCAGCGTGAGCACGAAGCCGTCGGCCTCCAGAGGGCGCGACACGATCGCCGCGAACGCGATCCCCAGGCCGAGTCCGAGCACCGCACCGATCAGGGCGGTGATCGCCGACTCCAACCGGATCGTGCGACGGACCTGCCGCTTGGACGTCCCGATCGCGCGGAGCATCCCGAGCTCGCGGGTGCGCTCGTGGATCGACAGCGCCAGCGTGTTGACGATGCCGAACAGCGACACGATCACCGAGAGCATGAGCAGCGCGTAGAGCAGCCCGAGCAGCTGGTTGATCATCCCCGCCTGGGCCTCCTTGACCTCCTCGCGGTCCTGCGACTCGGCCCCCGGGAACTTCGTCTCCAGCAGCCGGTCGAGCTTCGTGCGGGCCGACGCGACGTCGATGCCCGAGCGCCAGTCGAGGAAGATGAACGCGTCGCGGCGCTCGTCCCACGACTGCTCGAGCGCGGCGTTCGAGACGAGGATGCCGCCGCCGAGCAGGCCGGAGCCGCCCTCGTCGAGCTCGCCGACGACGCGCATGACCGGGCGCTCGCCCGACGTCGTGAGCACGCGCAGCCGGTCGCCGACGGACACCTCGTTGTCGACGGCCCAGTTGCGGTCGACGAAGACCTCGTCGGGACCGAGCCTGCGCAGCGCGGCGTCGTCGCTGCCCGCGGCGAACTTCACGCGGTAGCCGGACGCGAGCGTCTCCGGGTCGACGCCGATCGTGACCGTCTCGCCGCCCACGCCGCGCACCTTGGACGTCGCGAAGCGCACGCCGCTGGCCGACGCGACCTCGGGCAGGTCGGCGAGCGAACGCTTCGTCGTGAGCGGCAGCGGCGAGAAGCCGTCGTCGTTGCGGACCGTCAGGTCGCCGGCGAACTGCCGGTCGACGACGCGGTCGATCGAGCCGCGGAAGCCCGCGGCGAAGATCGACACGAACGTGACCAGCGTCAGGCCGATCATGAGCGCCGCGGCGGTGGAGGCCGTGCGTCCCGGGTTGCGCATCGCGTTCTCGCGCGCCAGCCGCCCGGTGATGCCGAACAGCCGCTCGAACGGCGCCCCGACGAGCCGCGCCAGCGGCCGCACGAGCTGCGGCGAGAGCAGCGCGGTGCCGAGGAAGATCAGGGCGGCGCCGAGGCCGAGCAGCGACGCGGTCGACTCGCCCGAGCCCTCGGCGAACAACCCGGCGCCGAGCGCGACCGCCCCCGCCAGCGTGAGCAGGCCGGCGACGATCAGCCGCCCCTTGCCCGACCGGCGCGGCAGGCCGACGCCCTCGCGCATCGCGGCCATCGGCGGCACGCGTGTCGCGCGGACCGCGGGGACGACGCTCGCGACGAGCGTCACGCCGATCCCGACGATCAGCGAGACGACGATGGTCCGCGTCGCGACGACGGTGTTGCCATCTGGCAGCTCGACCCCGATCGCGCTGAACAGCGCCACGATCCCCGGGGCGACGAGCAGCCCGCCCGCGAGGCCGAGCAGCGCGGCGACCGTGCCGACGAGCAGCGCCTCGAGGATGACCGAGCTCAGGACCTGGCGGCGCGAGGCGCCGAGCGTGCGCAGGAGCGCGAGCTCCTTGAGCCGCTGCGCGATCGTGATCGAGAACGTGTTGTAGATGACGAAGGCGCCGACGAAGAGCGCGATGCCGGCGAACACGAGCAGCGCGGTCTGCAGGAAGCCGAACTCCTCCTGCGTGTCGCTCGTCTCGGCGTCGGCGTTCTCCTTGCCGGTGCGGACGTTGACCTTCTCGCCCCGCAGCGCCGAGCCGACCCGGGCGCGGAGCTCCTCGGGCGAGACGCCGGAGTCCGCTGCCGCGCTGAGCTGGTCGAACTGCCCGGCACGGTCGGTCATCTCCTGCGCCTCGCGCAGGGTCAGCAGGGCGACGGTCGCCCCGGCGATCGAGTTCTGGGCGCCGAAGCGGGCGACGCCGACGAGCTCGTAGCGCCGCGACCCGGGGTCGCCAGTGACCGTGATGGTGTCGCCGAGCGCGAAGTCCTCGTCCTCGAAGGTGTCGCGGTCCAGCGCGACCTCGTCGTCGGCGGTCGGCATCCGGCCCTCGACGGCCTTGAACGGCTCGAAGCGCTCGGGCCCGACCGAGTCCGCGAACGTCGGCGGGCCCTGCGTCGAGATCGGCTTGCCGTCCTTGCCGTTGACGCGGACCTGCGCGAAGACCTCGCCCGAGACCTCCTGCACGCCCGGCGTGCGGCGCACGCGTTCGAGCAGCGCGGCGTCGAGCGCCTGCTCGTCGGCCTCGCCGAACGTCTCCTGCGGCGTGACCGCCACGTCGACGCCTTGGGCGGCCTCCTGGAAGATGCCGCCGAACGCCCTGTCGATCGTGTCGGTGAGGACGTAGGTGCCGCTGATCATCGCGACGCCGAGCACGACGGCCATCGCCGTCAGCGCGGTGCGAAGCTTGCGCGTCGCGAGGCTGCGGAGCGTGAGCCGGGTCATGCCGCTGCGCGGATCCGGCGGTCGTCGACGAGCAGGCCGTCGGCCATCTCGACGACCCGGTCGGCCGCGTCCGCGGCGTCCTGGTCGTGCGTGACCATGACGACGGTCTGGCCGAACTCGTCGACGGCGCGGCGCAGGAGCGCGAGGACGTCGGCGCTCGACTTCGAGTCGAGGTTGCCGGTGGGCTCGTCGGCGAACACGACGGCCGGGCGGTTGATGAGCGCCCGGGCGACCGCGACGCGCTGCTGCTGGCCGCCGGAGAGCTCGCTCGGGCGGTGCGTGCGGCGGTCGTCGAGGCCGACGGCGTCGATGAGCGTGTCGAGCCACGTTGAATCGACCCCACCCGCCCTGCGGCCCGCGATCGACAGTGGGAGGAGGATGTTCTCCTCCGCGTTGAGCACCGGGACGAGGTTGAACGCCTGGAAGACGAAGCCGAGCTTGTCGCGGCGCAGGCGGGTCAGCGCCGCGTCGTCGAGGCCGGAGAGCTCCGTCCCCGCGACCGTCACCGAGCCCGAGGTCGGGGAGTCGAGGCCGGCGAGCAGGTGCATCAGCGTCGACTTGCCCGAGCCCGACGGGCCCATGACGGCGGCGAACGAGCCGGGGTCGAACGAGACGGACACGCCGGCGAGCGCGTCGACGGCGGCGGGGCCCTCGCCGAAGCGGCGGTGGAGGTCGGTTGCGGAGACGATCGAGGTCACGGGGAGCACTCTCTTCGGTGGGACGTGGGACGGCAACGGGGGATTGCCCCTAGGGGAGGACTCGGGAGGTCAGGGTTCAGGACCGCAGGTACGCCAGGACGGCGAGGACGCGGCGGTGATCGGCGGAGGCCGGCGGCAGGCCGAGGTTGGTGAAGATGCTGGTGACGTGCTTCTCGATCGCGCGCTCGGTCACGTCGAGCGTCTCCGCGATGCCGCCGTTGGAGCGGCCCTCGGCCATCTGCCCGAGCACCTCCCGCTCGCGAGGCGTGAGCACCTCGAGCGGGTCCTCGCGCCGCCGGCGGCCGAGCAGCCGCCCGACGACCTCGGGGTCGAGCGCCGAGCCGCCCTCCCCCACGCGGCGCACGCTCTCGACGAACCGGTCGAGGTCGCCGACGCGATCCTTGAGCAGGTAGCCGAGGCCGTCGGCGCCGTTGCCGAACAGCTCGAGCGCGTACGACTCCTCGACGTACTGACTGAGCACGAGCACGCCGACGCCCGGGTGCTTCTCGCGGATCTCGGCGGCCGCGCGCAGGCCCTCGTCGGTGTGCGTCGGCGGCATGCGGACGTCGACGATCGCGACGTCGGGCTTGTGCGCACCGACCTTGCGCAGCAGGTCCTCGGCGTCGCCGGACTGGGCGACGACCTCAATGCCCGCGTCCTCGAGCAGCCGGGCGATGCCCTCACGGAGCAGCAGCTGGTCGTCGGCGATCACGACGCGCATCGGCGGGGTCATCACACCGGCATCCTCGCCCGGACCGACGTGCCGCGTCCGGGCTCGCTCTCGATCTCCAGGCGTCCGTCGAGGGCGGCGAGCCGGTCGGCCATGCCGCGCAGGCCGGTCCCGGTGCCCGGGTCGGCGCCGCCGACCCCGTCGTCGCGGACCTCGACGAGCGCGAAGCCGTTCTCGCGGCTCACCGACACCTCCGCGTGCGTGGCCTGCGCGTACTTGGCGACGTTGGTCAGCGCCTCCGCGACCACGAAGTACGCGGCGAGCTCGACGGCGCCGGGCAGGCGCTCGTCGGGCACGCCGGCGACCTCGACCGGCAGCGGCGCGCGCTCGGCCAGCGACTCGAGCGCCGGGCGCAGGCCACGGTCGGTCAGCACGGCCGGGTGGATGCCGCGCGCGAGCTCGCGCAGGTCCTCGAGCGCCGAGCGGGCCTCGTCGCGCGCGCCGTCGAGCAGCGCCTTCGCGGCCTCCGGATCCTGATCGAGCTTGGACCGGACCAGGCCGAGCTGCAGCGACAGCGCGACGAGCCGCTGCTGCGCGCCGTCGTGCAGGTCGCGCTCGAGGCGGCGCCGCTCGGCGAGCCCGGCCTCGAGCAGCCGCTGGCGGGACTCGTGCAGCTCGGCGACGCGCGCCTTGAGCTCCGCGTCGAGCCGCTCGTTCTCGAGCGCCAGCGCCGCCGCGCCGCCGACGGTCTGCACGAGCTCGGGCTCCTGGCACAGCGCCCGGTCGTGGACGAGCGCGGCGACGCGCCGGCCCCCGAGCTCGACCTCGGTCGCGGCCCGCGCGGGATCGTCGCCGGCGGGCAGCTCGACACGGTGCCCGTCGGCGTCGACGTAGCGGCGCGCCTTCGGCAGCCAGTAGGCCAGGCGGAGCGTCGGGTCGTCGAGCGCCTCGCGCAGAGCGTCGCGCAGCTCCCCCTGGCTCGGCGCTTCGCCGAGCGCCTCCATGACCTCGGTGATCGCGCCGGTCCGCCACTGGCGGCTGCGCAGCAGGCCGGCGAGGAACGCCCACGGCACGAGCGCGAACGCGAGCTGCATCACTCCGTCGAGCGCCTCCTCGGCGTCGTCGGCCCGGTCGGCGACGTCGAACCCGAGCGTCACGGCGAGAAGGAACAGCAGCAGCGCGCCGGAGAAGAGCACGGGCGCCAGGCCCTTCCGACCCGCCGGCGTCGCCGAGCGGAAGCGGTTGACGAGGATCCACGCCATGACGAGCGTGGCGACGACGCCGAGCACCCCCGCGGTCGCCTCGAAGACCCTGACGGCCTCGGGTGACTCCGTGACGAAGAACGCGCTGTCGGGGTGGTCGACGCCATCGCCGCAGTCGCACTCGCGGCTGAACATCGCGATGAGCAGCGGCGTCAGGATCGCGACGACGTAGGTGGCGACGATCAGCCCGCGTTCGAGCCGGCTGTGCAGGCGGCCGTCGGGGAACGCGAGCGCCATGTGCACGGCGATCACGAACGGCAATCCGCTGCCGAACACGACCCCGATCGTGAACAGCAGCGAGGTGTTCGAGAGCTGAAGGGCCGCGAGGAAGCCGCAGAAGCCCACCGCCGACATGAGCGGACCGACGCGGTTGTGCGGCCGCCGCCACCAGGCGAACAGCCCGATGCCCATGTACGAGGCCATGATCGCCGAGACGAAGATCGCCGCGACGACGGGCGAGTCGCCGCCGGCGCGCTCGGTCTCGGTCGCGAGGAAGATCGCGAGGCCGATGAGCAGCGCCCCGAGGATCCCGAGCGCGATCAGCGGGCGCCGCAGGCTGGTCCTCACGACACGAGCTCCCGGATCGCGTCGCCGCTGAGGTCGGCCTTGCCGATGAACCCGCGCGCGCCGCAGCGCTCGACGAGCGGGCCGAAGTCGCGCCCGTCGCGGCTCGATACGAGCACGACCGCAGGGGCGGCCTCCTGCGCCGTCAGCCGCCGCGCGACCTCGAAGCCGTCGATGTCGGGGAGGTTGACGTCGAGGAGCACGAGGTCGGGCCGCAGCTGCAGCGCCTTCGTGACCGCGGAGGTGCCCGTCTCGGCCTCGCCGACGACCGTGTATCCGTCGCCGTCGAGCAGCAGGCGAGCGGTCGCCCGGAAGCTCGGGTGATCGTCGACGATGAGGACGGTCGTGGGCATCTGGGGAGATTGTCGCCCGTCCGACCGCCGTTCAGGGTGCGGCTAACCCCCGACCGCGGCGAGGATGTCCGAATAGGCCTGCGCCGGGTCCGCGGTCTTGAAGATCGCCGATCCGGCCACGAACGTGGTCGCCCCGGCCTCCGAGCACGGGCCCGCGGTCTTCGTGTCGACGCCGCCGTCGACCTCGACGACCTCGTGGCGGTCGGCGAGCTTGCGGATCCGGTCGAGCGACCCGCGGATGAACGGCTGCCCGCCCCAGCCGGGGTTGACGGTCATGCAGAGCGCCATGTCGGGCTTGACCGCCAGCGCCCCGACGGCGGTGCCGGGGTTGATCGCCACGCCGGCCGACGCCCCGGCCTCGCGGATGAGGTTGAGCGTCAGGTCGATGTGCGGCGTCGCCTCGACGTGGAAGGTGACGTGGTCGGCTCCGGCCTTCACGAACTCCTCCACGTGACGCTCGGGGCGCTCGATCATGAGGTGCACGTCGAGGACGGCGCTGTCGGGCAGCGCCTCGCGCAGCGCGCCGACGACGATCGGGCCGAACGTGATCGGCGGGACGAAGTGCCCGTCCATGACGTCGCAGTGGATGAGCCGGGCGCCCGCGGCCATGACCTCCTCGACCTGCGCGGCGAGGCGCGCGAAGTCGGCGCTGAGGATGCTCGGCGCGACGCCGGTCAGACGGGACACAGCATCGAGGCGCCGCAGTTGACGCAGGTGATGTTGGCGGTGTTCGACATCCGGACGATCGTGGAGTGCTCGTTGCAGTCAGGGCAGACCGAGCGCAGCTCGTAGCGGTGCAGGCAGTTCACGCAGCGGTAGCGGCCGGCGAGGTTCGTCGGGCGCAGCCAGGGCTCCGAGCAGTTGGGGCACTCCGTGCCGAGCTTGACCTCCTCGCTCACGACACTGATCCTAAGACGCTCACGGTGAAGCCTGCAGAGCGGGTCTCATGGGGCCAGAGGATCCTGTGCTCGCGGAGCTCGAAGCCGGGCAGGCTCGCGACGAGCTCCTCGTTCTCCGCCGGGTTGAGGGTGCACGTCGACCACACCAACAGGCCGCCCGGACGGACCGCGCGCGCGGCGACCTCGAGGATGGCCCGCTGCTCGGCGACGATCCCGGCGATTCGCTCGGGCGTCATGCGCCAGCGCAGGTCGGGGCGGGCCTGGAGCGTGCCGAGGCCCGAGCATGGCGGGTCGGCGAGGACGCGCTCGAAGCGCTCGGGGTCCTCGAACGCCGCGGCATCGGCGCGGACCACGCGGTCGATGGTCACCCCCATGCGCTCGCAGGTGGCCTCGAGCTGGTCGGCCCGGTCGTCGTTGCGCTCCACGCTGACGAGCTCGCCGCGGTTCCTCATCAACGCGGCCAGGTGGGTCGTCTTGCCGCCCGGGGCCGCACACAGGTCGAGCACGCGCTCGCCCGGCTGCGGGTCGACGAGCCGCGAGATCGCCTGCGAGGACAGCGACTGCGGCATGAAGTGGCCCTCGGCCCACAGCGGGTGCGCGTACGCGTCGAAGGGCCGGTCGAGCACGACGCCGTCGCGGCCGGTCGTCCTGCCGTCGAGCGCCGTCGCGAGCGCCTCGGGCGAGGTCTTGAGGCGGTTGGCGCGCAGCGCTGTCTCGGCCGGCTCGTTCAGGCGCCGCATGAGCTTCGTCGCGGTCTTGCGGCCGTAGGCGCCGCGCCAGAGCTCGACGAGCCAGTGCGGATAGGACTCGCGCACGCCCTCGTCCTCGATCGCGTCGAGCAGCGCGCGTCCCTCGTTCGCTCCGCGGCGGAGCACCGCGTTGACCAGGCCCGAGCCGCGCGAGCCCTTCACGAGCTCCACGGTCTCGCCGACCGCGGCGTGCTCGGCGACGCCCTCGAGGAAGAGCAGCTGGAACAGGCCGAGCTGGAGCGCGGCACGCACGTCGGCGTCGAGCTTGCGCCGCTCGGAGAGCTTGCCGATCAGGTGGTCGAGCGTTCGCCGCCGCTGCACGGTGCCGAACGCGAGCTGCCGCGCGAACGCCCGGTCGCGAGGCTCGAGCGACCCCGCCTCGGCGTGGAACGCCTGGTCGGCGAAGGCCTCCTGCTCGTTGACGCGCCGGACGACCCTGAAGGCGACCGCGCGGGCGGGCGTCACCACCCGCGCGTGCCGGGGCCGCCCTTGAACGGCCCGGTGATCTCGGCGGTGATCCAGCCTCCGTAGAAGTCGCCGTCCTGCGCCTGCACGCGTTCGTCGTCGAGGAAGCACGCGTCGACCTGGCCGGGGTAGAAGGCGAGGTGGTCGGTCAGCTCGGCGTACGCCGCGACCGGCGCCGGATACGACCAGGCGGCCCGGCTCGGGCCGTCCATCAGGTCCCAGTACGACGCGCTGCCCTTCCACTCGCAGAACGTCGAGCCGCCTCCGCTGGGGAACAGGCGGCTCATGTCGATGTCCTGCGGCGGGATGTAGATCACCGGCGGGTGCGACGTCTCGAGCACCCGCAGCGCGCTCGTGGAGTCCGCGAGCACGGCGCCGGCGTGCTCGACGCGCACACGGCGCTCGCACGGCACGAGCGCCGGCGGGCGGGGGTAGTCCCAGACGTTCTCGGTCATCCGCGGCCCGACGATATCGCCGGGCCGCACTCGCGCCGGGCTAGCGCCCGAGCGCCCCGATCCGCACGCGCTTGGCCGTCGCCCCGGCGACCCGGACCTTCGACGTCGTCTTGATCGTGAACGCGCCGGCACGCAGGGTGCGGCGACCGGCGGCGATCCGGTACCGGTACTTGCCGGCCGGACCGCCGACCGCGGCACGCAGGACGACCTTGCGTCCCGTCCGTGCCCGGAAGCGGCGGCTGGCGATGACCTTCTTGCCCTTGGCGCTGAAGATCTGGAGCTTCAGCGTGCGGAACTTCGAGCCCGAGCGCGGGACGCGGGCGGAGCGAATGAAGCGGTAGCCACCGGCGCCGCGGGCCTGGCCGTTCTTGCCCGGTGCACCCTCGCTGCCGTTGTTCGTCCCCGAGCCGGGAACGCCATCGACGAGCGTCGGACCGGCGTTGGTGCCGACCTTCAGCGGGCGGGCGGGATCGTTCGTCGCGGGGCCGTCACAGCCGGCGGACACGAACGCGGGCGCGTCAGCGGGCGCGGACGTGCCCTGGTAGCGGGCACGCTGGACCTCGGCCGCGCCGGCGATCGTCGGCCAGCGCGAGCACTTCTCGCCGGTGTACTCGAGGACGTCGAGGCCGCGGATGGTGTCGCCCGCGAAGATGTAGCCCTTGTGCGGCTTGGCCGACCACGTCTCGGCGCCGGTCGGGATGAAGTGGCCGACCTCGACCGGTGCGTCGGGGTTCGAGAAGTCGAAGACCCGCGTCCCGCGCCCGTACCACGCGATGACCATGCGGTTCTCGTTCGGCGCCTGCCAGAAGACGTGCGATGTACAGCCGGCGTCGGTGTTGTCGTTGGCCTGCGCCGGGATGTTGTAGGCGCCGATCTGGTCGACCTTGGTCCCGGCGGGATCGAGCGTCTTGATCTTGCCGTCCTTGTCGAGGCGCAGGAGGTGGACCGCGCCGGGCGACCCGCCGTTCAGCTGCCCCGCGACGTTCGGCGGGACCCGTGCGTCGCTGCCGCCGCCGCAGGCGCCGACGCCGCTGCCGCCGCCGTACTCGTCGGTCTCGATCATGAGCGTGCGGTCGAAGTTCGGCTCCGCGCCGTGCGAGATGCCGACGCCGTGCTCGCCGGCCGACAGGCGCTGAAGGAACTTCGGCTTCGTCGGGTCGGTGACGTCCATGACGTCGGTGAAGCCGATCGAGGCGCCGTAGGCGATCGCCTTGCCGTCGGGGCGGTGGTCGACCTGGATGTCGTGCGCGCCGCCGCCGGGCGCATCGAGCACGGCGATCGGAGTGCGGTCGTTCGGGTTGGCGATGAGCTTGCGGATATCGAAGATGTCGACGGCGCCGCGCTCGCGGTGGGTCGGCTGGTACTGGTCGACGTAGAGATGCGGCCAGTCGAGCGTCGTGTTGTGCGCGCCGTCCTCGACGCCGCCCTCCTGAGCGCCCTGACCGACGAACGCGACCTCGCGGGGCTTCGCCTTGTCCGAGATGTCGATGACGACGAAGCCCTCGTTGTTCGGGTGGCACTTGTTCGAGGTCGACTCGATCGCGAGGATCGCGTACTGCGGGTTCGACCCGGGCTGCAGCTGGATGTCGTTCTGGCCGCCGGGGCAGTTGAAGACGCCCGCGCGCTTCGGCGCCCGCGGGTCGGTGATGTCGACGATGACCATGCCCTCGCCGTACGAGCCGACGTAGGCGTAGTCGCCGGCGAGCTCGAGGTCGGAGGCCGCGACCGAGCCCTCCATCGGGATGTTCGCGACGATGCGCATGTTCGACCCCGTGCCGGTGAGCGGCTGGGCATCGGCAAGCAGCTCCGCGTTGAGCAACCCGGCCGTTGCCGTGTCGTCGAAGAACTGGCTGAATGCAGCGGCGGCGCTGGCGGCCGCCTTCTCGTGAGCGGCGGCACCCGAGGGCACGGCGGCGATGGCGAAGACGGCAGCGAAGAACGGCAGACAGCGGCGCATCCTCGTTCTGTACCCGCGCATGTGACACCGGACACAAATCCGGTGCGACGTGGCGCGTTCAGCCCAGGCCCAGCTCGCGGCGGGCGTCGGTGAGGCCGCGCGCGCTCTTGCCGATGTCGGCCCACGGGTCCCCCACCCGGTCGAGCCGTTCGGGGAGCGTCCGCAGCGTGAAGCTGTCGGCCCGCAGGTCCTCGTCGTCGAGCTGCTCCCAGCGGATCGGCGCCGCGGCTGGCGCGCCGGGCTTCGCGCGCAGGCTGTAGGGCGCGACGCCGGTGTGGCCGTAGCGAGCGCGGCCGGCGTCGACGTAGATGCGGTCGCCGCGATTGGCGATGCGGAACTCGGTCGTCAGCTCGTCCGGATGCTCCTCGGCCAAGCGGGCGGCCATCGCGCGGGCGACCTCGTTGACCTGCTCGAACGTGCTCGTGCGGCGCAGCGGCGCGACGACGTGGATTCCGCGGCTGCCGGTGAGCATCGCGAACGGCCGCAGCCCGCAGGCGCGGTAGAGGTCGCCGGCCTGCTTCGCGGCCCGGCGGATCGCGGCGAAGTCCTCGACCTGCGGGTCGAAGTCGATGATGAGCCGGTCGGGGCGGTCGAGCATGCCCGAGCGGCTCGTCCACGCGTGCAGCGCGATCGCCGCCTGCCCGGCGAGGTACACGAGCGTCGCGGCGTCGTTGGCGACGGCGTGGGTCACCGTCCCGCCCTTCTTGTCGACCGTCGCCCGCGCGACGAAGTCGGGGAAGTGCTCGGGCGCGGCCTGGGTGAAGAGGCCTCGCTTGCCGATGCCGTCGGGGTAGCGGTCGAGGTTGAGCGGGCGGTCGCGGACGTGCGGGATCATCACCGGCGCGACCGCGAGGTAGTACTCGGCCACGTCGCGCTTGGTAATGCCCTCGAAGAGCTCCTTGCCTGGGCGCTTGAGCTCGACCGTGCGGCGCCCGGCGCGGATGTCGATCGCGTCGCTCATCCGCGGCGGCCCCGCAGGAAGTCCGCGGCCGGCATCGGCTTGCCGCCGGGCGGCTGGACGGTGAGCAGCGCGAGGGTCCCGTCGGCGGTCTTGACGTTCAGCGCGCCGTCGCGGTCCTCGGAGACGGCCTCGCGCACGCCGAGGAGCGTCCCGTCCTCCAGCGCGATCCGCGCGCCGATGTGCGGCGTGAGCGCGCGCACCCGGTTCGCGAGCTCCGCCGCGCTTTGAGTCGCCGGATCGAGCGTGCGGTCCTCGGCGGTGATCTTCTCGGCGTAGGTGATGCCGTCGGCCGGCTGCTCGCGCGGCACGGGGTCCTCCGCGAGCGCACGGACGAGCAGGGCGGCGCTCAGCGGCGCGAGGCGCTCGGTCAGCGTGCCGTAGGTGTCGTCCTCGCGGATCGGTTCGGGCTCCTGCACGTACATGGGTCCCTCGTCGAGGCCGGCGCTGAGCGCCATGATCGTCACGCCGGTCTCGGCGTCGCCGGCCATGATCGCGCGCTCGACCGGCGCGGCACCCCGCCAGCGCGGCAGCAGCGACGGGTGGAGGTTGCGGATCGGGCCGAAGCGGCTCAGCAGCGGCTCCTTGATCAGCGCGCCGTACGCGCACAGCAGGAGCGCCTCGGGGTCGGCGGCGGCGATCCGCTCGACCGCCTCGTCGTCGTTGACCTTCTCCGGTTGGACGA
>CADCVT010000384.1 GCA_902806215.1 uncultured Solirubrobacteraceae bacterium
GTCGCCGGCGGCACCGCCGCGCCGACCGCCACGGGGGCCGTGGCCGGGGGCACCACGCCGTAGTGCCGCTGATCCCGCGGCGCATCGGCCTCCTCTTCGCCGTCTTCCTCGCCCTCCTCGCCATCGCCGCGCTGCGCGCGACGTACCTCGGCGCGGTGCAGGGCGGACAGCTGAAGAACGCCGCCGCGACGCAGCAGGCGGCCGAGGTCGAGGTGCCCGCCCGCCGCGGCGCGATCGTCGATCGCCTCGGCGTCGAGCTCGCCGTCACCGAGCCCGCCGAGGACATCTCGGTCACCCCGTACCTCGTCAAGGACCCGGTCCGCGCGGCCGAGAAGCTCGCGCCGCTGCTCGCGCAGTCCGAGGGCGACCTGCTCAAGAAGCTCACGCGCCGCGACACCGGGTTCGTCTACCTCGCCCGCGCGATGCCGGCCAAGAAGTCGCACTCGGTCCAGAAGCTGGACATCCCCGGCGTCGCGTTCACGCCGTCGAACCGCCGCATCTACCCGCGCGAGTGGCTCGCGTCGCAGGTGCTCGGCACCGTCGGGACCGATGGCAAGGGCCTCTCCGGCCTCGAGTTCTCGAAGAACGAGCTGCTGCGCGGCTCGGCCGGGACGCGGCGGATCGTGCGCGACGCGCTCGGCGACGCGATCAGCGTGCGCGACCCGGTCCGCGCTGAGCCCGGCGCGAAGCTCTCGCTGACGATCGACGCCGCGATCCAGGACAAGGTCGAGGAGGTCCTGCAGAACGTCGGCGCCAAGTACAAGCCGAAGGGCGCGACCGCGCTGGTCATGGACCCGCGCAACGGCGAGCTGCTCGCGGTCGCCAACTGGCCGCGCGTGAACGCCAACGACGTCGCGGACATGCCCGACTACGCCAAGCAGAACCGCGCGATCGGGTTCAACTACGAGCCCGGCTCGACCTTCAAGGCGATCACGGTCGCCGGCGCGCTCGAGGACGGGAAGGTCACGCCGGAGACGGCGTTCAACCTGCCGCCGCAGATCGTCGTCGCCGACCGGACGATCGGCGAGTCGCACCCGCGCGGCTACGTGACGCTGAAGACCAAGGAGATCCTGTCGCAGTCGAGCAACGTCGGCTCGGTGATGATCGGCGAGCGGCTCGGCAAGAAGCGCTTCGACCACTGGGTCCGGCGGTTCGGGTTCGGCAAGCCGACCGGCGCCGACCTGCCCGGCGAGGAGGGCGGCCAGGTGCTGCCGCTCGAGAAGTACTCGGGCTCCTCGATGGGCAACCTGCCGATCGGCCAGGGCATCAGCGTCACGCCGATGCAGATGGCCAGCGCCTACGGCGCGATCGCCAACGGCGGGATCATGCGTCCTGCGCGGATCGTGAAGTCGATCAACGGCACCGCCACCCGGATGCCGGAGGGCCGCCGCGTCATGAAGCCGCAGACGAGCCGCGCGCTGCGCCAGATGCTCGAGGGCGTCCTCGATCCGGCCGGCACGGGGTCGCAGGCGAAGATCCCCGGCTACCAGCTCGCGGGCAAGACCGGCACGGCGGAGAAGGTCGACGAGGAGACGGGCCTGTACTCGGAGAGCAAGTACATCGCCTCGTTCGTCGGCTTCGCTCCCGCGAACAAGCCGCAGCTGCTCGTCGCGGTCATGGTCGACGAGCCGAACGGCGCGATCTACGGCGGCGAGGTCGCCGCGCCGGCGTTCCAGCAGATCACGTCCTTCTCGCTCAACTACCTCCGCATTCCGCCGGAGTAGCCTCAGCTCGATGCTGCTGGGCGACGTCCTTGCCGTTCCGGACGCCCCTGCGGTCGAGATCACCGCGTTGGCGTACGACAACCGCCGCGCCGAGGCAGGGACGCTGTTCTTCTGCGTCCGCGGGTTCACGCGCGACGGCCACGAGTTCGCGCCGGACGCGATCTCGCGAGGAGCCTCGGCGCTCGTCGTCGACCACCCGCTCGATCTCGGTGTCCCGGAGGTCGTCGTGCCCGACGTCCGCGCGGCGATGGCGCCTGCCGCCGCCCGCTTTGCCGGTGAGCCGACAGAGCGCCTGCGCATGGTCGGCGTGACCGGCACGAACGGCAAGACGACGACGTGCTTCCTCGTGCGCGAGCTGCTCGAGGCCGGCGGCGTGCAGACCGGGCTGCTGGGCACGGTGACGTCGTTCGTCGGCGGGGCCGAGCGGCCGACCGAGCGGACCACGCCCGAGGCGATCGACCTGCAGCGCACGTTCGCCGAGATGCTCGCGGGCGGCGATCAGGCGTGCGCGATGGAGGTCTCCTCGCACGCGCTCGAGCTCGGTCGCGCCGACGCGATCGACTGGGACGTCGCGGTCTTCACGAACCTGTCGCAGGACCACCTCGACTTCCACCCCTCGATGGAGGAGTACTTCCTCGCCAAGCGGCGGCTGTTCGAGAACGCCGGCGACGCCGTGATGGTGATCAACGTCGACGACGAGTACGGGCGGCGCCTGGCGTTCGAGCATCCGGACGCGATCACGTACTCGCTGGCGGACGCCGCCGACCTCGAGACCGACTTCACGGGCTCGCGTTTCGTGTTCGGCGGGGTGCCGATGCGAACGCCGCACCCGGGCTCCTTCAACGTGCTCAACGCGCTGGCGGCGATCCACACCGCGCGGGCGCTCGGCGTCTCCGACGAGGTCATCGCGGCTGCTCTGCCCGAGGCCGGCCGGGTGCCCGGCCGGTTCGAGCCGGTTGACGAGGGGCAGGACTTCGCGGTCATCGTCGACTACTCGCACACGCCGGACGCGTTGGAGAACGTGCTGCGCGCGGCGCAGGACCTCGCCGACGAGCTGGTCGTCGTCGTGTTCGGCGCCGGTGGCGATCGCGACCGCTCGAAGCGCGCCCTGATGGGAGCGGTCGCAGCGCGCCATGCCGACATGCAGATCGTGACGAGCGACAACCCGCGATCCGAGGATCCGATGGCGATCATCCGCGAGATCACGGCAGCGATGGACGCCGAGGCGTCGATCCAGGTCGATCGACGCGCCGCGATCTTCGAGGCGATCGACGGGGCGTACACCGGCGACGTCGTCGTCATCGCGGGCAAGGGCCACGAGCAGGGCCAGGAGTTCGAGGACGGTCGCAAGGTGCCGTTCGACGACGTCGCCGTCGCGCGCGAGACGCTGCGGGCGACCCTCGCGAATCGGGCGA
>CADCVT010000385.1 GCA_902806215.1 uncultured Solirubrobacteraceae bacterium
GCGGCTGATCGTCGACGACGGCGAGTTCTTCGAGGTGCACGAGCACCACGCCAAGAACATCATCTGCGGCTTCAGCCGCCTCGACGGCTACGCGGTCGGCATCGTCGGCAACCAGCCGAGCCAGATGGCGGGCGTGCTCGACATCGACGCGAGCGCGAAGGCCGCGCGCTTCGTGCGCACGTGCGACGCGTTCAACATCCCGATCCTCACGTTCTGCGACGTGCCGGGCTTCCTGCCCGGGACGAGCCAGGAGTGGGGCGGCATCATCCGCCACGGCGCGAAGCTGCTCTACGCGTTCACCGAGGCGACCGTCCCGAAGGTCACGGTCATCACCCGCAAGGCCTACGGCGGCGCGTACGACGTCATGGCGTCCAAGCACCTGCTCGCGGACTTCAACTTCGCCTGGCCGACGAGCGAGGTCGCGGTCATGGGCCCCGAGGGCGCGGTCAACATCATCTACCGCAAGGAGCTCGCGACGTCGCCGACGCCGGACGAGCGCCGCAAGAAGCTCATCGACGACTACAAGGCGCGGTTCGCCAACCCGTACACCGCGGCCGAGCGTGGCTACGTCGACGACGTGATCATCCCGCACGAGACGCGCCCGAAGGTCATCACCGCGTTCGAGACCCTGCTCACCAAGCGTGACCCGGGCCCGAAGCGCAAGCACGGCAACATCCCTCTCTAAGTGACGTCGACCGAAGGTCCGAGCTTGCGAGGACCGCAGGGCGAAACCGGAGTCTCATTGTGCGTCTAGCTCTTTTCGCGGTTGCGGCCGTCCTCGCCATGGCAGCGCCGGCCGAGGCCGCCTTCACGCTGGCCAACCCCGCGGCCAAGCCGGCCGACGTCGCGGCGGGAGCGCACAGCGACTTCGCCATCCACGTCGAGCCGCAGGGCGGCGACATCAAGGACCTCGTGCTGCACCTGCCGCGCGGCGTCATCGGCGACCCGAACGCGACGCCGCGGTGCACGATCGCCCAGTTCGAGTCCAACAGCTGCCCGATGACGACGCAGGTCGGCCGCGCGGCGAACCAGATCCAGCTCGGCCCGCTGAGCCAGCGCGCCGAGGGCGAGATCTTCAACGTCCAGCCGCGCGGGGCCGAGCCGGCGCGCCTGGGCATCAAGGTCAACTCGCCGACGGGCGGCGAGCCGATCCGGCTCGAGTCGCCGGTCACGAGCCGCCCGACCGACGGCGGCCTGGACTCGACGCTCAAGGACATCCCGAACACGTTCCAGGGCTTCGACATCACCATCACCGCGCTCGACGTCGTGCTCTTCGGGCGCGTCGCGGGCGGCAAGGCGTTCATGACGAACCCGACCGGCTGCGGCCCGGCCGAGACCGAGTTCGAGGCCACGTCGTACGCCGGCGAGAAGGCGACGGCCAAGGGCGGGTTCACGCCGACGAAGTGCGACGCGCTTCCGTACGACCCGGTCTTCTCGGCGGTCCTCGGTGGCGCCGGCCTCACCGGCCGCAACGCCAATCCGAACCTCACGACCGTCGTCGGCCAGGGCGAGGGCGAGGCCAACACGCGCACCGTCGCCGTGACGCTGCCCAAGGAGCTCATCGCGCCGCTCGAGCGTCTCGGCCGCGCGTGCGCCGCCGACGTCTTCGCGGCCGAGGGCTGCGCGTCGACCGCGGTCATCGGCAGCGCGACCGCGATCACGCCGCTGCTCACGACCCCGCTCGAGGGACCGGTCACGCTCGTCACCGGCACGGGGCTCCCCGACGTCGGCCTCAGCCTGAAGGGCCCGCTCGCGCTCACGCTCAAGGGGACGAACAAGCTCACCCCGGCGGGTCAGGAGACGACGTTCGACAACCTGCCCGACGTGCCGCTCTCGAAGTTCGAGCTGACCTTCACCGGCGGCCGGACCGGGCTGCTGAAGCTCGTCCGCGACGCGTGCACCGGCAAGGCGCCGCGCCTTGCCGCGCGGTTCACGTCACAGGGCGGCGCGCAGAAGACCGTCGGCCTCGCCGCGAAGCTCGAGGGCTGCGAGGCCCGCGCGAACCTGCGCCGCGCGAAGGGCTCGTCGCTGCTGCGCGTCGACTCCGGCAGCGCGCGCATCCGGCGCGTCCGCGTGACGCTGCCCAAGGGCGTGCGCACCGGCAAGCGCTTCCGGGTCACCGGCAGCGGCGCCCGCGGCGCGAAGGCGAGAAAGCGCGGCCGCGTCGTCGAGGTCACCGTGCCCGGCCGCGGCGCGCGGAGCGTCTCGCTGGCGCTGTCGCTGCGCGGCTCGCGGCGCGCGCTCACCGTCGACGTCTTCGACACCGCTGGGAAGCGCACGCGCCGCCAGGTACCGTCCCGCGGGTGACGACCGACGCACCGGAGGAGCAGCGCACCCGCTCCGAGCCGAAGATGGTCACGCGGCTGCGCGCGCAGCGCGAGCAGCACCGCGACCGCTCGCGGATCGTCCGCATCCTGTTCGTGCTCGTCGGGTTCACGCTGCTGCTGGCAGGGATCGCCATGCTCGTGGCGCCCGGTCCGGCGTTCGTCGTGATCCCGATCGGCCTGGCCATCCTCTCGCTCGAGTTCACGTGGGCGGAGACCGCGCTGGAGAAGTCGCTCGAGCAGGCCGACAGGGCCGCGCGGAAGGCGTCGGAGACGACGACGACCGAGCGGGTGCTCGTGGGGGTCGCGACGGCCCTCGCCTGCGCGGCGCTCGCGGCCTGGGCGTACTGGGGCGACATCCCCGTGCTCCCCGTATAGGCTCGCGCCATGCCGACCCGTCGTCAGTTGCTGCACGCTGCCGGAGCCAGCGCAGCCGTCACCGTCATCGCGCCCCCCTCGGTCGTCCTCGGCCAGGGCCGTCGTGCACGTCTCCTGCGGGGCGGTCGCTTCCGCCAGGGCGTCATGTCCGGCGAGCCCACCCCCGGCTCGATCGTCCTGTGGACGAAGGTCGACGACGTCGAGACGTCCGGCCTGGTGAACCTCGAGGTCGCGACCGACCGCGGGTTCCGCAAGGTCGTCGCGACCGAGCGCATCCCGACGAGCCGCAGGACCGACTGGTCGGCGAAGGCCCGCGTCAACGGGCTCAGGCCGTCGACGAACTACTTCTACCGCTTCGAGACGGCGACGCGGCAGAGCCCGGTCGGCCGGTTCCGCACGGCGCCGCCGGCCGACTCGAACACGCCGATCCGCTTCGCGTTCTTCTCCTGCCAGGAGTTCACGCACGGCTTCTACAACGCGCACGCCGCGCTGGCCGAGGAGGACGACCTCGACTTCGTCGTCAACCTGGGCGACTACATCTACGAGACCCCGCTCGGGCTGAACAGCGAGACCGGTCCGTACACCAAGGTCCGCAACGACACCGTGGGCGACGCGCGCACGCTGTCGCAGTACCGCGCGAAGTACGCGCTCTACCGGTCGGACCCGGCGCTGCGCGCGGTGCACCAGCGCTTCCCGCTCGTCTCGATCTGGGACGACCACGAGGTCGAGGACAACTACGCCGGCGGCGACCCCTCGAGCGAGGACTTCGACGCGACCCGGCGCCGCACCGGCTACCGGGCGTGGTTCGAGTCGATGCCGCTGTTCCCGTACTCGACCGGCGGCACGCGGATCTACCGCAACCTGCGCTTCGGGCGCAACGTCGAGCTGTTCATGCTCGACCAGCGCCAGTACCGCGACAACCAGCCGTGCGGCGACAAGGCCGGCCCGCCGTGCCCCGAGCGCGACATGGCCCGCGACTACCTCGGCAACCAGCAGATGCGCTGGCTCAAGGAGCGCCTGCGCGCATCGAAGGCGGGCTGGAAGGTCATCGGCAACGAGCTGCCGATCTTCTCCCAGAAGGCCGGCGACAGCTACATCCCGGAGTTCGACGCGTGGGGCAACGGCTACCCCGTCGAGCGCCAGGAGCTGCTGACGCACATCCGCGACCGCGACATCTCCGGCGTGACGTTCATCACCGGCGACGTCCACTACTTCGCGGGCTGCGACGTCCGGGTCGACAACGACAAAGCGGACTCGGTCGTCGCGCACGACTTCGTCGGCGGCTCGATCTCTTCGGCGTCGCCCGGGGAGTCGAGCTTCCCGATCGGCGGCGGCGCAGCGTTGAAGGGCAACGATCAGAACCCGGACACGCCCCCCGGGATCCTCGAGCTGCTCGAGGGGTTCAACCCGTGGCTGGACGCCGCGGACATCGACCACCACGGCTACGCGGTCGTCGAGGCCACGCGGGCCGAGCTCGACGTGCGCATGCGGCGGATGGCGACGATCAAGAAGCGCTCGACGACGCGGCTGAAGGACATGCGCTGGACGGTCGAGCGCGGGCAGAAGTCGATCCTCGGCCAGAACAAGAGCACGGATTTCTGATCGTCGGCTTGACTGAGGGTCATGGAGCCGAGAGGGTGCGCGCATGCGTCTCCCTCTCGCTCTGCTCCTCACCCTGAGCGCTCCCGTCGCGCTCGTCTCCGTGGCCGCGGCCCAGTCGGAGGACAGCCGTCTTCCGCAGGGCTCCTCGGTGGGTGAAGGCCAGGGCAAGGCGCCGGCGATCGCGGCGTCGGTGAAGAAGAGCGCGAAGTCCGGGTCGTGCACCGTCCGCGCGTTCGCGAGCGAGGGCGCGCAGCACGGCGCCGCCCGCCCGTTCTCGTTCAAGCAGACGCCGCCCACCTCCGGCACCCACGCGACGCGCTGGGCCGACTGGGGCGTCTACGACGAGGTCGTCCCGCATCAGTTCCAGGTCCACAACCTCGAGCACGGCGGCGTCGTCGTGCACATCGGCGCGTCGTTCCCGCAGAAGGCGGTCAAGGGCCTCGGCGAGTTCTTCGCGCGCGAGCCCGGATACCTCGTGGTCGTACCGCGCGCGACGACGAAGCTCGTCCCGGCCGAGTCGGGCGCCAAGCGCTTCCCCGAGGGCGGGATCGTCGCGACGAGCTGGCAGCGCCGCATCGTCTGCCGCCGCGCGACGCCCAAGGCGATGAGCGCCGTATACGCGTACGTCCGCCGCTACCGCGGCACGGGCCCCGAGCAGGTCCCGGCCGGCAACTCGAGCGCGCTGCGCCCGAACGATCTCCCCGAGCCCTCCCTGGCCGCCGACCCGCCGCCGGCCGGCTAGAGAGACCCCGCGAACGTGAGTGCTGCCGGGCTATGACCCGGCAGCGCTCACGTTCGGCGTGTTGGCGAGCACGGCGTGGGCGATCGCGAGGTCCTGGATCGCCAGGCCGGTCGAGTCGAAGAGGGTCATCGCCGACGCTTCGCGTCGGCCTTCGGCCTCGCTGGTCAGGACGGCTCCGAGGTCGGTGACCTGGTCTCGCGTGATCGTGCCCGCCTCGACCGCTCCGGTGAGCTCTCCTCCGTGCGACGCCTGGGCCCACTCGTCGCAGAAGAGCGCGCAGCGGGTCACCGCCTTGACCGTCGCCTCGGCCTTGCCCGGACCGTCGGCGCCGAGCATGTTCAGATGGACGCCGGGATGCAGGTCGCCCACGTCGACGACCGGCTCGAAGCCCGGGGTGAC
>CADCVT010000386.1 GCA_902806215.1 uncultured Solirubrobacteraceae bacterium
ACGTCGCGGATGCGCGACTCGGCGGCGACCAGGTTCTCCTGGTAGGCACCGGCAGCCTGGAGGCTGTGCTCGAGGCGGTTCGAGACCGCGCCCAGCTGGGCACGGAACGCGGCGACGTTGTTGATCGCCGTGTCGATCTCCTCGATGTCGCTGACGCCCGCGGCCACCGTGGTGAGCGTGGCGTAGGCCGTGCCGACGCCGCTGGCGCCGGTCAGCTGGATCATGTTGACGCTGATGCGATCCGTGTCGTTCGAGCCGACCTGGAACGTGATGGCGTTCGTGTTGTCGAGCAGCTTGATCGAGTTGAACTGCGACTGGCCGCCGATGCGCTCGATCTCGGACGCCAGCTGGTTGACCTCGGACTGGATCGCCGTACGGTCGTTCGTGCTGAGCGAGCCGCTCTTGTACTGCACGGCCAGCTCGCGGACGCGCTGCAGCATCGCGTGGACCTCGTTGAGGTTGCCCTCAGCGGTGTTCACGAGGCTGATGCCGTCCTGGATGTTCCGCTGGGCCTGGCCCAGACCGCGGGCCTGAGCGCGCATGCGCTCCGAGATGCCGAGGCCGGCGGCGTCGTCGCCACCACGGTTGATGCGGAAGCCACTGGAGAGACGCTCCATCGACTTCGACATGTTCGACGACGAGTCCACGAGGCGACGGTGCGCCTGGAACGCTTTGACGTTGTTCTGGATACGAAGGGACATTGATCAACTCCTCCTTGAGGTGATCGATGGTGGGCAGTACGGCCGGGCGACTCCTTGTCACCCGTCTTGCTGACCCCTAGATCGGCGTCCGGTCCGGGGTCTTGATGCTCCGCCCGCCCGGAGTGGACGGACGGTCGAAGGCCGTGCGGGCCGTCAGACGGTGAGGCGCAGGCAGGCGACCGCCCGCGCGTTCGGCGCGAAGTCGGCCGGGTGCGGATCGGCCTCGTGATCGCGGTACACGGCGTCGGCCGCGGCATCGGGGTCGCTGACCTGCCAGCCCTCGATGTCGTACCGGTAGATCGTCGTGGTCGCCTCGGCCGGGGCGACGACGTCGACGATGCGCTCGACGGCGGCGCGGTCGAAGACGCGGAACCAGCCGAGGTCGTCGGGCCGGCCGTACGGGACGGTGATCAGGAGCGTCCCGCCGGGGCGGGTGACGCGTCGCAGCTCGGTCAGCGCGAGCGCGAGCTCGTGGTCGGGCGTGGTGCCCTGGAGCCCCTCGACGCCGTAGCGCTGGTTGTCCATCCCGACGTGCTCGAGCGTGGACACCGAGACGACCGTGTCGAAGAGGTCGTCCTTGTACGGCAGCTCGCGCAGGTCGGCGAAGACGTAGGAGATGCGCGCGCTCGTGAACGCGTGCGCCTCCGGCTCGAGCGTGACGATGTGCAGGTCGGCGACGGTCGGCGCGACGTGCGCGAGGACCTCGGCGTGGTTGAGCGCGGAACCCGCGTCGAGCACGCGACCGCGGCAGCCCGACGCGTGGACCCACGGCAGCTCGACCAGCCGCTCGTCCATCGCCACGCCGTACCCGGGGGGCAGCGGCGATCCGTCGGCGAAGGCGGCCTGCAGGAGCGGCTCGGTGAACGCGGCGTGCTGGAGCGCACTGCGCTGGGCGGCCCACTGCGGGCTCCAGATGGCGGGCGGCGCGATGGCCATGACTATGCCTCCAGGGCGGGATCGGGCCAGCCGGGCGTGCCGGGCTTCCAGGCGAAGACGAAGCTGTCGAGGTCGCGGTTCTGCGTCCCGCTGACCATGCCGGTGAACCCGGCCTGGCGGCACATCTCCTCCATCACCGGGCGCGGGTACGGGCGGACGTGCGTGACGTCGAGCCAGAACGAGTGCGGCACCACCGGATGGTCGATGTTCGGCGTGATGAGCAGGACCTTGCGGACGTCGAGCGTCATCAGCATGCGCATGACGTCCATCGGCGCGAGGTGCTCGATGATGTGGAACGCGGTGATCGCGGTGGGCTCGTGAGCGGCCGCGTCGGAGAGGTCGCTCGAGCAGATCGCGTCGAGGCCGCGCTCGTGGCAGCGCGCGACCATGTCGGGGTCGTAGTCGATGCCGAGGCCGCGGAGGTTCGCTTCGGCGAGCAGGGACAGCCACGTCCCGTGGCCGCAGCCGAAGTCGAGCGCCAGGTCGTTCTCGTCGAAGAACTGGACGTAGTCCGAGTACAGGGCGCGCCGTGTCGACTCCTCGCCCTCGAAGGCGTGGGAGACGCGCAGGTAGGCGTCGCGGATGTCCTGCTCGGTGGGGACGGTGTGCAGCACGGGGGTCACGACCTTTTGGTCGGCACGGCCAGAGGGTCCTTGAACGCTGTGGGCAGCGCGTCGAGCGTGATGAGCCTCGCCGCGCGCCGGTGGAGCCGGGGGGCCGGATCGAGCGCCTGCCGCTCGTCGAGCAGCACCGCGTCGGCGCCGAGGACGAGCGGGAGCGGATCGTCGTCGGGACGGCTGTGCAGCGCGAGATCGGGGAGCTCGTCGCGGCCGAGCGCGTCGAGCTCGTCCATGACCTGCGCGGCGACCTCGGTCGCGCGGTCCTCTGCGACGCAGAGCGCGAGCGTGACGTCGGCGTCGGCGGGGACGTGCTCGGCCCAGGCGGCGAGGATGGCCGTCCAGCTCGCCCGGTCGTCCCAGTCCGGCGCGTAGGCGACGAGCGTCGCCCGGGCGTCGGGCCGCTCGGCCACGACGTGGCGGACGGGGACGAGGCCTTCGCGCTCGAGCTCCGAGAGCACCTCCTCCATGCGGGTGGCGGCGGCCTCCCAGGAGAACGCGCGGGCGCGCGAGACGGCGACGGCCGCGCGGCGCGCGCGGTCGGCGGGATCCTCGGCAGCGCGCAGGGCCTCGACGAGCGAGTCGTGATCGACCTCGTGCACGTACGCGGTGGCGGCGAGCGGCGGCAGCGACGCCGCCTCGACCTCGACGCGCTCGGCCGCGACGGCCCAGCCCGCGTCGTCGCCGGCGAACTCGGCGCTCGGTCCGATCGCGGTGTGGACCGGCGGGACGCCGCACGCCATCGCCTCGAGGATCGGCAGGCAGAAGCCTTCGCCGCGGTACGGGGCGACGAGCACGTCCGCGGCGCGGTAGAGCTCGGGAAGCTCGTCCGGGGCGAGGTGCTCCTCCAGGTGCAGGATCGGGGCGGCGTCGGGGCGCGCGGCCGCCGCCCGGATGCGGTCGCGGCTCGTCTGGCCGCGGTAGTGCGAGTCGCCGCCGAAGTCCTTGATGACGAGCAGGACGTCGTCGCCGGGCCCGAAGGCCGCCAGCCACGCGTCGAGCAGCAGGTCGACGCCCTTGCGCCAGATCGTCCCGCCGACGAACAGGAACACCGTGCCGGCCGAAGCGCCGAGGTCGTACGCGGGACCATCCGGCGTGAAGCGCTCGAGGTCCACGCCGTTGGGAACGACCTCGACCGCGCCGGGCGGCATGCCGCCCGCGACGTAGCCGTCGCGCACGTAGGCGCTCGGCACCACGACGCGGTCGATCTCCGCGTTCACGCGGTCGACCCACTCCTGCGGCGGCGGCCCGAACTCCCACGGCAGGATGACCGCGGCGGGACCGTCCGAGCCGGCGCCGAAGTCGGGTGGCCACGAGTGGCTGACGCTGGCCGCGGGGACCGGCTGGGCCGGCGCGCCGTGCGCGGCGGCGTGGACGCGGCGCCCGTCGCGCTCGAGCTGCTCGAGCAAGCGGTCGTTGACCAGGCTGAGCGAGGCGTGACGGCCGAACGGCCCGCGCAGGACGACCTCGCGCCCGGACCGGGTGAGCGCGCCGCGCCGGCCGGCGACCTCGGCGATGGCGGTGCGCAGCGTGCGAGCGGTCGCGTCGGGGCCGAAGCGGGCGACGAGGTCGGCGCGTGCTCCCGCCGCCTTGGCCCTGGCGGCGGCCGGGTCGGAGGCGATCTCGCTGAGGATCGCGGCGATGTGCTCGAGGTCGGGGTCGAACCAGCGGTGGCCGCTGACGTCGTCGGCGAAGACGCCGTGGTCGTCCGGGACGGGCACGAGCTCACCGTCGACGAGCCAGCTCGTCTCGTCGGACATGAACTCGAGGTTGCCCATGAAGCGGCTGGCGACGGTCGGCAGCCCCATCGCCATCGCCTCCATGTACGGCCTGCCCCACCCCTCTCCGCGGCTCGGCAGGACGTAGGCGTCGGCTGCGGCGTAGAGGCGGGCGAGATCGAGGCTCGACAGCGTGTCCGTGAGCACCCTGACCGGCGCGGTGGCCTCGCGCCCTGCGGCGCGTGCCGCCGCGGCGACCTCGGCCCGGATGCGCGCCCGCACGCTGCCGTCGCCGTGCGTCTTGAGCACGAGCGTGACCGGGTCGGTCGGTGCGAACGCGCGCGCCCACGCGGCGAGCAGACGGCGCCACGCCTTGCGCTCGCCGAAGTCGAAGTTCGAGAGGAAGACCTGGCGGCCGGGGTCGATGCCGAGGTCGAGCGGCTCGAGGCCCGGGCGGTACAGGTCGAAGTCGAGCGTGCCGCCGACCACGCGGATCCTGCTCGCGGGCACGCCGCCGCGCTCGAACGCCTCCGCGCCGGCGTGCGACGGCACCCAGACCTCGTCGCGCGCGAGCAGCTGAGGCAGCCACGCGCGCGGGATCCGATCGGTCTCGAACATCGTCCGGGCGACGTTGGCCGCGCCGTCGACGGTGAGCCCGTCGCGCACCCACGCGGGGGCGTAGTGGTGAACGGCGACATCGGGCGTGTCGTGCACGCGGGCCTTCTGGGCCTCGAGCATCGCGCGGTCGTCCGATCCGAGCTCCGCGGGACGGTCGTTGAGGAGCGCCCGCGCGGCAGGAGCCTCACCGGCACGCTCGAGCGCGCGGAGGAACCCGCGGGTCTCGTCGGCGTAGCCGGACGGACCTTCGAGCAGGCCGAGCCAGAGCACGTGGGGGGACGCCACGTCCAGGTAGTCGACCGCGGTGCGGCCGGCTGAAGATCAGCGCTTGGAGAACACGGCCGCAAGCGGGTCGCGCAGCCGCGCCTTCACCCGTTCGGCCAGCGCGTGCCGGCGGCCCTGCGCCGGGTGGACGTGGCGCTGCATCGACTCGGGCCAGGACGCCGCCGGGGCCGGGACGTCCACCGGCTCTCCCTTGAGCGCGAGCAGCTGCACGTGGTCGCGGTAGGCGGCGAGCTCCGGCACCGGCGGGCTGAGGACCTCGCTCACCGACGGGAAGCCGGCGTCCGCCAGCGCGTTGAGCAGCGAGGGCCGCGTGAGCCAGAACGACGCCGCGTTGCCGACGGACGCCCACGGCTGGTCGTGCGGCTCCTCGTACGTCAGCCCGCGGTAGCCGCCGTGCTGCTCCGGACCCGACAGCGCGACCTGCGTCTCGACGAACGCGGCGCGGGTGGCCATCTCCCCCACCGCCCGCAGGAGCCCGAGCGCGTCGGGCGCCTCGAGGTGGTAGAGGATCCCGAGGCAGAGCACGACGTCGAACGACCCGAGCGCCTCGCGCGTCGCGTCGCGCACGTCGCCGTGCACGACCTCGAGCCGGTCGCCGAGGCCGAGCGCGTCGCGCGCGAACCGGACCTTCTCGACGTGCGGCTCGCGCGCCTCGACGGCGACGACGGACGCACCACGGCGCGCGAGCTCGACCCCG
>CADCVT010000387.1 GCA_902806215.1 uncultured Solirubrobacteraceae bacterium
GAGGGCCGCGCGATCGAGGCGGCCGAGCAGGCCGTCGCGTCGCCGCTGCTCGAGACGTCGGTCGAGGGAGCACGCTCGATCCTGCTGTCGATCACCGGCGGACGGGATCTCTCCCTGTGGGAGGTCAACGAGGCCGCGAAGGCGGTCGCGGAGGCCGCGCACCCGGACGCGAACATCATCTTCGGCGCGATGGTCGACGACAAGCTCGCCGACGACGTGTGCTGGGTGACGGTGGTCGCGACCGGCTACTCCGACGAGCAGCGCGCGCGCCGTGAGCGCGGGCGGTTCGAGGAGCCGGCCGGCGAGCCGCGCGTCAGTCGTCAGCCCGTGACCCGCACGGCGCCCCCGCGCACCAGGGACTTGGAGTTGGAAGTCCCTGAGTTCCTTCCAAGAGGTTGAGCTGATTCGCCGCGCCCCGGACTGGGGCGCGGCGATTAGCCTCTGCCCGCGATGACGTCCAGAGGGATCGTCGCGGCGGGTCATCCCGTCACCGCGGAGGCGGGCGCGCGCGTGCTGCGCGCCGGCGGCAACGCCGTCGACGCGGCGATCGCCGCGATGCTCGCGTCGTGGGTCGCCGAGCCGCTGCTCACCGGGCCGGGGGCGGGCGGGTACATGCTCGTCGCCGAGCCGGGCGAGCCGCCGACGCTGCTCGACTTCTTCGTCGCCGCGCCGGGGCACGGGGCGGACGTCACGCGTCGCTCGGAGCTGTTCCGGGCGGAGGTCGACTTCGGCGGCGTCTTCCAGGTGTTCCACGCCGGCGCGTCGTCCTGCGGCGTTCCCGGCAACCCGGCCGGCGTGTGCGAGGCCTCGCGCCGCTGGGGGACGATCCCGCTCGCCGACCTGGCTGCACCCGCTGCGCGGCTCGCCCGCGAGGGCGTGCCGCTCACGCCCGGGCAGGCGTTCATCTTCGAGCTGCTCGTCCCGATCTTCCGGTCGTCGCCCGAGGCGATGGAGCTGTTCGCGCCGGGCGGTCGCGCGCTGCGCGAGGGCGACGACTTCTGCGACGCCGCGCTCGCCGACAGCATCGAGCGCCTCGGTGCCGACGGCGAGGAGCCGTTCTACACCGGCGACCTCGCCGACGCGATGGTGGCGTCCACCGACGCGCGCGGCGGCGTGCTCGCGCACGAGGACCTGCGCGCGTACGCCCCGATCGCGCGCGAGCCGCTGGCGGTGCGCTACCGCGGCCGCGACGTGCTCACGAACCCGCCGCCGAACGCCGGCGGCGTCCTGCTCGCGCTGGCGCTCGCGCGGCTCGACGGCGCCGAAGGGCCGCCGGCGCTGCACGAGATCGTCGACGTGATGGCCGCCGCGCAGGTCGAGCGCACGCCGGAGTTCACGACCGGCCTCTCCGACCCGGCGTTCGTGCGGCGCTTCTGCTCGTCGAAGCTCGGTGCCACGACGCACATCTCCGTCATGGACGCCGACGGCCGTGCGGCCACGGTGACGTGCACGAACGGCGAGGGCGCGGGCATCGTCGCCCCCGGCACCGGCGTGCATCTCAACAACATCATGGGGGAGGAGGACCTGTCGCCGCTCGGGTTCCACCGGGCCGCCCCCGGCACGCGGATGCCGTCGATGATGGCGCCGACCGTCGTGCTGCGCGACGGCGAGGTCGAGCTGGCGATCGGCTCGGCCGGCTCGAACCGGATTCGGTCGGCGATCCTCCAGGTCATCGTCGGCGTCGTCGACCACGGCCTGCCGGCGCAGGCGGCGGTCGAGGCGCCGCGCGTGCACTTCGAGGACGGCATCGTCTACGCCGAGCCCGGCGTCCCGGTCGAGCAGCTGCCCGGCCGCGACATCACGATGTTCGAGGGCCGCAACCTCTTCTTCGGCGGGGCGCAGGCGGTCGAGCGCGACCTGCGCACCGGCGCGCTGACCGGCGCGGGCGACCCGCGTCGCAGCGGCGTCGCGGTGACCGCGTGAGGCGAGCGGTCGTCGCGAGCGCGACCGCAGCGGCGATGCTCGCCGGCGGCTGCGGCACCGAGAGCTCGGACCTCTTCGTCGTCGAGCGCACCGGCTCGCTGCCCGACGCGAAGCTCACGCTCGTCGTCGGCGACGGGAACACGGTCGAGTGCGACGGTGCCGAGAAGCCGTTCGCGAACGAGCTGCTGCTCGACGCGCGGCAGCTCGCCGAGGACCTCGAGCCGCTGCTCGACAAGCGCACCCGGCTGCCGGAGGCTCAGGGCTCGATCGTCCGCTACCGCGTCTTCAACGACCTCGGCGAGGTGCGCTTCGCCGACTCGTCGCCCGGCCTGCCGTCCGAG
Source organism: uncultured Solirubrobacteraceae bacterium (assembly GCA_902806215.1). Taxonomy (GTDB): domain Bacteria; phylum Actinomycetota; class Thermoleophilia; order Solirubrobacterales; family Solirubrobacteraceae; genus CADCVT01. Next base: position 2,265 of record CADCVT010000387.1, read on the forward strand.
CTCGGGCAGCTCATCCGGCTCACGCGCCAGATCGCCCGCGACGCCTGCGGCCGCAGGCGCTGACCTCACGGTCCCTCGCGCCCGCGCGTTCGTCCTCTCAACAGAACGTGATGGGTGACCCAACGAACCGTCATTGGAACGTGCCCCGTCGCGGTGCGACAGTGGAGAGCAGATGACGAGACGAGCATGGATCCTGATGGGAGCGCTGGCCGCGCTGTGGGGCGCGTCCTACATGTTCATCGAGATCGCGCTCGACGACCTCGGCGACGTGTTCATCGTCTTCGCGCGCACGCTCCTCGGCGCGCTCGTGCTCGCGCCGCTCGCGTTCTCGCGCGGCGCCTTCACGCCCGCGCGCGCCAACGTGCGCTGGCTCGCCTTCGTCGCGGCGGTGCAGATCGTCGTCCCGTTCATCCTCATCACCACCGGTCAGAACTACGTCACCTCCTCGATGGCGGGCATCCTCATCGCCAGTGCCCCGATCTACACGTCGATCATCACGGCCGTCACGGTGCGCTCGGAGCGGCTCGGCGGCGTCGGCCTCGTGGGGATCGGGATCGGGATCGTCGGCGTGGCGCTGCTGTTCGGCGTCGACCTCGGTGGTGACAGCGAGGCGGTCCTCGGCGGCCTGGCGTTACTTCTGGCCGGCCTCGGCTACGCGATCGGGGCGATCGTCGCCAAGCGCAAGCTCAAGGAGGTCCCGCCGATCGGGGTCGCGGCCTCGATCATGAGCCTCAGCGCGCTCATGCTGCTCCCGGCGCTGCCGTGGACCTTGCCGAGCGAGGCACCCGGCCTCGACACGGTCGGCGCGATGCTCGCCCTCGGCGCCGGCGGCACCGGCATCGCGTTCTTCGTGTTCTACATCCTCAACGCCGAGATCGGGCCGAGCCGCGCGTCGGTCGTCGCGTACATCGCGCCGGTGTTCAGCGTCTTCTACGGGGTGACGCTGCTCGGCGAGGACTTCAGCCTCAGCACCGCCGCCGGGCTCATCCTCATCCTCACCGGCTCGTGGCTGGCCGCCGACGGGCGGCTGCCGTGGCGCCGGACCGCGCCGCAGGCCCCGCCCGAGGCCGCCGCGGCGACCGCCCGCTAGCCGAAGCGGACCTTGCCGTTCGAGCGCGCGCGGGCCTGGGCGCGCTCGATGAAGTCCAGCCGCTTGGTCGCCGCGCGGAACAGGCGCGTCACGAGCCGTAGGCGTGCGTTCTCCGAGCGCAGGTCGAGCAGGCCCTGCTTGGCGTCGAGCCCGAAGTCGACCGTCGCCGCCATGCCGTAAGCGCTCAGCTCGGCGAGCTCCTCCGGCGTGAGCTCCTTGTCCGTGGCCTGCTCGACGAGCTCGGCGTACGCCTCGCGGGCCTCCGACTGGGCCTCCTCGTCGACGAGCTCCTCGGCCTCGTCGTCCTCGAGGAACACGACCGTCCC
>CADCVT010000388.1 GCA_902806215.1 uncultured Solirubrobacteraceae bacterium
CCAGCGCTCGGACCACGCGTCGAACGCCGCCGGCTCGTCGACGTGATCGTCAGGCCGTACGACGAGCGGCCGGGCCTCGAGCGCTACGCGGCGCCGGACCCCGACGCCGGGTCCGGGTACCGCACGTTCTGCGGGACCTGACGGCTGGAGTTGGCACCCGCGGACCTGGACGAAATGACGGTTCGGTGCTGAGGCACTGAATCGGTAGCGGCATCTGTCGACTCTACGAGAGATGTCCATCAGCAGTCGACGTAGTCCAAGGTCGGAAGAGGGGTTCAGCATCGTCGAGGTCATGGTGGCCGCGATGCTGCTGCTCGTCGGCCTGCTCGGCACGCTCACGCTGATGGACGGGGCGACGCAGACGGTCGCAACCAGCAAGGCGCGCGAGGGCGGCACCAATCTCGCTCGCGAGGTGCTCGAGCGCTCGCGCTCGCTCCCGTTCTCGACGCTGACCTCCGCGTCGCTCACCACGAACGTGCGGGCCATGCCCGACATGGGCGGCGGCACGTCCGCCCCCTGGACGATCACGCGGCGCGGCATCGCCTACACCGTCAGCCCGGTCGTCTGCTCGCTCGACGACCCGGCCGACGGGCTCGGCGCCCACACCGCCGCCTCGTTCTGCACGAGCTCGTCGGCGACCGGGACGGCCGACTCCCAGCCGGAGGACTTCAAGCGCGTCGCGGTCACGGTGACGTGGACCGCGAGCAACGCGCGGCGGCAGGCGACCCTCACCGCGGTGCGCTCCAACCGGTCCGCCGCCGAGGCGCCGACCGTCAGCGAGCTGACGACCACCTCGCCGTCCGTCCCTGACCCGGTCGCCCCCGTCATCAGCGATCCGGCGACCACCACCGCCACCTTCAAGATCACCGCGTCGAGCAGCGCCGCCGCGGTCAAGGTCTCGCTCGACGGCGTCGACGTCGGCGACGCGACGTCGCTCGGCAACGCGAAGGACTGGACGTACACGCTGAACGTCAGCACCGCCGTGCTGAAGGACGGCACGTACAGCCTCGGCGCCCGCGCCATCGACGCCAGGACCAACTCCGGTCCGACGGTGACGATCCCCCTGACGCTGGTCCGCATCGCCCCCGCCGCGCCCGCCGGCCTGCAGGGCGGGCGCAACGAGGTGCTCCACAACGGCAATCTCGTCGACGCCGCCGAGCTCGACTGGCTGCCCAGCGAGGAGCGCAACGTGATCGGCTACCGCGTCTACCGGCCGGACAACTCGCCGGTGTGCCCGAACACCGAGGCGCGCACGGACACATGGTGCGTCGACGTAGCCCCTCAGGCCGGGACCTACGGCGTCACCGCCATCTACAAGAACGCCTCGGGCGCCGTCCAGGAGAGCGCGCGCTCGACGGTCACCATCGTCCCGGCGATGCGGACGTTCTACATGAAGAACTCCACCGCGGCGACCTCGACCGCCGGCAACTGCGGCACCGGCGCGAACCAGTACCGCGACCTCGCCGAGAACTTCGCCGGCCTGAACCCAGCGGCCAGCGAGCCCATCTCCAAGCACGCCAACGTGTGGCGCTTCTGCTCGCCCCCGCTCGCCGCGACGACGATCGCGGCCGGAACGGCCACCGTGCGCGCGTTCATGTCGAACTCGGGCGCGACCTGCCGGGTGACCGTCGGCGCGGGCACCGGCGGCGGCCTGAGCGGCACCTCCTTCAAGGACATCCTCGCCGGAACCGGGATCGCCGAGTACCGGTACGACTTCCCCTACAACGGCACGAGCATCGCGGCTGGAACGCAGCTCGTCGTGTTCTGGTCGGTGCCCACGGGCGGATCCTGCGACGGCGTCCGCATGAGCTTCGGCGGGACGACGAACCGCTCGCGCCTCGAGCTGCCGCGAGACTGGGCCTCGCCCGCCCCGCCCAGCGGCCTGACCACGACCCCCGACGGCCACGGCGGCGTCACGGTCTCCTGGACGGCCTCCTCCACCCCGGCCGCCAGCCTGTTCGGCTACCGCGTCTACCGCGACGGGCAGGACTGGACGAACCGGCTCGGCGTCACCGGTGACGGCGCGACCCTGAGCTTCAGCGATCCGAACCGCGAAGGTGGAGGCCACACCTACTGGGTGACCGCGGTCAACCAGAACCTGGCCGAGTCGGCGCAGATCGGGCCGGTGGGCGGATGAGCCGCGTGCGCGACGAGAGCGGCTTCACGCTGATCGAGGTCATGGTCGCGATGGTGCTCGGGCTGATCATGCTCGGCGCCGTCCTGACGGTCTTCGAGAGCTTCCTCCGCCAGAACCGCGCGACCGAGCTGCGCGCCGACGCCCAGGAGCGCGCCCGCGTCGTCACCGACGACCTCGCACGGAACCTGCGCAACCAGGTGGGTCTGGCCGGCGGCTCCGCCACCCAGTTCGACCGGACCGCCGAGTACGACCTGATCTTCCGCACGTTCGACCGCAACCCGGCCGCCGGGAACACGGCGGGCCTCTCGCGGGTGCGGTACTGCCTGGACTCGACGAACCCCGCGAGCGGCACCTTCTTCCGCCAGACCCAGACGTGGAACACCGCCGGCGTCCCGGCGATGCCGACCGCGACCGCCTGCCCGGGCGCGGGCTGGACCGGGACGGTCGAGCTCGCCGAGGGCGTCACGAACCGGCGTGATGGCCTCAACCGGCCCGTCTGGTCGTTCGGGACCTCGATCGACGGCGCGACCTCGACCGTCACGTCGATCAACTCGAGCCTGTGGATGCGCGTCGACCCGTCGCGCGCCGGGAGCGAGGTCCACCTGACGACCGCCGTCGCGCTTCGCAACGCCAACCGTCCGCCGGCGGCGGCGTTCACGGTCACCAAGCAGGGCGGCACGGTCATCCTCAACGCGGCACCGTCGTCAGACCCCGAGGGCGAACCTCTGCGGTACGCATGGACGTTGAACGGCGTGTCGATCGGCGCGACGCAGCGGCTCGAGTGGCCGGTTCCCACGGGCAACCACACGGTCGTGCTGACCGTGACCGACAGCGGCAACACGACCGCGTCCTTCTCCCAGCCGGTGGCGATCTCCTGATGCGGCGCCTGATGCGCGACGAGTCCGGCTCGGCGCTGCTCGCCGCGATCGTGCTCATGCTCGTCATGCTCGGCGTCGGCCTCGCCGTCGCCGCGATGAGCGACACCCAGGAGCAGCAGGCGACGACCGAGCGCATCCGCGAGTCGTCGTTCGGCTTCGCCGAGGCGACGCTCAACGCGCAGGTCACGCGCCTGAACCGCACGTGGCCGTCGAGCGCGCCCACCGCGTTCCCGGCCGAGTGCACGCCGACCGCAGACACCGTGACCGGCTGCCCCGACGCCGCGACGCTCACGAGCTCGTTCGAGGGGGTCGACAACGGCGTCACGACCTGCGCCGGCGCGCCGCCGGTCTGGCGCTCGACCGTGCGCGACAACGGCGGTGCCGTCGCCACGTACTACCGCTCGTCGGGCGCCGCCGCGCAGCCGTCGTACGACTTCAACAAGGACGGCCTGGTCTGGGTGCGCG
>CADCVT010000389.1 GCA_902806215.1 uncultured Solirubrobacteraceae bacterium
CCGGGCTGGTGGACGGCGGGTCGGGCGTCGACATGGCCACCGTCCTGTTCGAGGCGGCAAAGGAGCCGGCCCCGACGCCGGGCCCGGAGAAGGCCTGGGTCCCGGCCCCGACGCCGACCGCGACGCAGCTGCTCGCCGACGCGCTCATCGAGCGCGCGACGGTGCCGGCCGAGGCCGCCCGCGGCATCCGCGCGCTGACCCGTCACCCGCGGCGCGTCGCGGGCAAGCTCGTCGACGGTGGCGCCGCCGTGGGCAGCGCGCTGTGGGCGACACTGCGCCCGGCGCCACCCTCGCCGCTGAACGTCCGCATCGGCCCGCACCGCCGCTACACGTGGGTCGACGCCGACCTGCGCGAGTTCAAGGCGATCAAGGACGAGCTCGGCGGCACGGTCAACGACGTCGTGCTCACCGCGGTCGCGCTCGGGCTCGGCCGCTACCTGCGCCGTCACGGGCACCCGACCGAGGACGTCGAGCTGCGCGCGCTCGTCCCGGTCTCGGTCCGCGCCGACGCCGAGCACGGCGCGCTCGGCAATCGCGTGGCCGCGATGTACGCCCCGCTGCCGGTCGGCCTGGAGGACCCCGAGGACGCGTACCGCCGCGTGCACGAGGCGATGGCCGGCCTGAAGGAGTCCGGCCAGGCGGGCGGGCCGCAGATGAACACACAGCTCGGGCACCTCGCGCCGCCGACGATCCTCACCCAGGCGTCGCGCGTGGCCGCCCGCCAGCGCTTCTTCAACGTCGTGGTGACGAACGTGCCGGGCCCGCAGTTCCCGCTCTACATCGCGGGCCGCAGGCTGCTGCGCCTGTACCCGGTCGTCCCGCTGTCGCTCATGCAGGCGCTGGGCGTCGCGATCATGAGCTACGACGGGCGCCTGGGCTTCGGGCTGCTCGGCGACTTCGACGCGCTGGACGATCTCGACGACCTCGCCGAGGACCTCGAGACGTCGATCGCGGCCCTGGCGGCCACCGCCGGCGTCCGTCCGCCGACCAACGGGCGCGGGCGCGCCCGCACGGCACGCAACAGGCTCCGGGCGGCCTCGCCGGCGTGAGGCGCGCGGGGATCCTCGCCGCGACGGTGGTCGTCGCGGTGATCGGGGTGGGCGGGCTCATCCTGTTCTTCCAGTCGCGCGACGACGCGCAGCTGGAGGGCGGCGGCGGCTCCAAGCCGGGCGTGGTCGCACCGGAGGAGACCGACGCCGAGCTCGTGCGCGGCAACGTCCTGCTGACCTACCGCGACCCCGCCGACGAGAAGGGCCTGCAGACGATCGCGCTCGACATCAACGGCGGCCCGGTCGACCCCGACCTGCGCGACGCCGGCACAGTGGTGCTCATCCGCCGGGTCAAGGACCAGGGCGAGCGGATCGTCGCGCGCGCCTACCAGCGGCGCCTTGCGGCACAGTCGCCCGAGGACCCGGCGCTGCGCGAGTTCATCGAGGCGTTCCTCGGGCAGGGCGCTCTGAAACGATAGGCGGCGTGCTCCGCCTCGCGCTCGCTCAGATCAACGCCGTCGTCGGCGACATCCACGGCAACGAAGCGAAGATCGTCGAGGCGATCCAGCGCGCCCGAACCGCCAGGGCCGACCTGGTCCTGACGCCGGAATGCGCGATCGCCGGCTATCCCGCCGAGGACCTGCTCCTCAAGGAGCACTTCCTGCGCGACGTCGGCGCGTCGCTGCACCGCATCGCCGAGCAGTGCCAGGACGTCGTCGCGGTCGTCGGGTTCCCCGAGCGCGCGCAGGACGTCTACAACTCCGCCGCCGTCCTCGCCGACGGCGAGGTCAAGGCGATCTACCGCAAGATGAACCTGCCGAACTACGGCGTGTTCGACGAGATGCGGTACTTCCAGACGGGCTCGACGCCGGCGATCATCGAGGTGGCCGGCGCGCGTGTCGGGCTGACCGTCTGCGAGGACATCTGGCAGCCGGGTCCGCCGGCCTCGCACGAGGCGCTGGCGGGCGCGACGCTCATCGTCAACCTCTCGGCCTCGCCGTACGAGCAGGCCAAGCCCCAGCGCCGCGAGCAGATGATCCAGCAGCGCGCCCGCGACTACCTGTGCCCGGTCGCGTTCTGCGCGCTCGTCGGCGGCCAGGACGAGCTCGTCTTCGACGGGCACTCGTTCGTGTGCGACCACGAGGGCGAGATCCTCGCGCGCTCGCCCGGCTTCGGCGAGGACCTGCTGCTGGTCGACGTCGACCCGTCGGCGGCGGCCGCCGCGCGGCTGCGCGACACGCGCCATCGCGTCTCGGCGCGCGACTTCGAGGACCGCGTCGCCATGCTCTGCCAGGTCGGCGTGGACCTGCCCGATCACGCCGACCGCGCCCCGATCGAGTACGACGGCGATCCCGTCACGCCGTTCCTCGAGCCCGACGCCGAGGTCTACGCGGCGCTCGTGATCGGCCTGCGCGACTACGTCGAGAAGAACGGCTTCAAGGAGATCGTGCTCGGGCTCAGCGGCGGGATCGACTCGACGCTCGTCGTCCTGCTCGCCGTCGACGCGCTCGGCCCCGAGCGCGTGAACTGCGTCGTCATGCCGTCGCGGTACTCGAGCGAGGGGACGCAGTCCGACGCGCGCGTGCTCGCCGAGAACCTCGGCGTCAACCTCCTCGAGTTCCCGATCGAGGGCCCGATGAACGCCTACGAGGAGCTCCTGGCCGCGCCGTTCGAGGGACACGCCCCCGACGTCACGGAGGAGAACCTCCAGGCGCGCATCCGCGGCAACCTGCTCATGGCCCTGTCGAACAAGTTCGGCTGGCTCGTGCTGACGACCGGCAACAAGTCCGAGCTGTCGGTCGGCTACTCGACGCTGTACGGCGACATGGCCGGCGGCTTCGCCGTCATCAAGGACGTGTGGAAGCTGCTCGTCTACCGCCTCGTCGACCTCCGGGCCGCTCGCGACCCCGAGAACCGCGTGCCGCGGTCGATCGTCGACCGGCCGCCGTCGGCCGAGCTGGCACCCGACCAGAAGGACGAGGACTCCCTGCCGCCGTACGAGATCCTCGACCGGATCCTGTCCGGCTACGTCGAGCACGACCTCGGCCGCGACCAGCTCGTCGAGCAGGGCCTGCCCGCCGAGGACATCGAGCGGGCGCTACGCCTCGTCGACCTCGCCGAGTACAAACGGCGTCAGTCGCCGCCGGGGATCCGCATCACGACGAAGGCGTTCGGCCGCGACCGCCGGATGCCGATCACGCAGGGCTACCGCGGCTAGCGAACGGCGATCGTCATCCGCGTGATCGCGCACGTGCGGCCCTGGTCGTCGGTGATCTCGACGTCCCACAGCCAGGTCGTGCGCCCGCGGTGGATCCGGCGGGCGGTCGCGTGGACCGTTCCCTCGGTGATCGGGCGCAGGAACGACGTCGCGTTCGACAGGCCCATCGCCTGCTTGCCGTCCTCGGCGACGGCCATCGCGGTGGCCATCGAGGCGAGCGACTCGGCCATCGACGCGTAGAGCCCGCCGTGGACGAGGCCCATCGGCTGCTTGACGCGATCGGAGACCGGAACGCTCGCGGTCACCTCCTCGTCGGAGATGCCGTGGACCTCGAGCCCGTAGAGGGAGTCGAAGGACTGCTCGTAGGGGATCACGGGTTCTGGAAGGGCCACGGGGCCCAAGATATCCTCGAAATCGGAGTGAACCCCCGCCGTTCTTACGTTGATCATCTAGTCTCTCGCCCCCGATGAGCCGGATCGACGACCTCAAGCCTGATCAGCGCGCTGCGCTGCAGCTTCTCCTCAAGCAGGGCCGTAGCTACGACGAGATCGCGCAGATGCTCCGCATCGAGACGCGCGCCGTCCGCGAGCGGGCTCGCGCGGCGCTCGACGCGCTCGGACCGGAGGACGCGGACGACCTCCCGTTGGAGGACCAGGACGACGTCGCGGACTACCTGCTCGGACAGCAGTCGGCCTCGCGCCGCGGCCAGACCCGCGAGCTGCTGGAGCGCTCGGCGCCCGCCCGCGCGTGGGCCCGCACGGTCGCTTCTGAGCTGCGGCCGCTCGCCGGCGACACCCTTCCCGAGATCCCGGCCGAGGGCGCGGAGGTCGACGAGGCCTTCGGCGCGCTGCAGGCGCGCACGGAGCACCGCGAGCGCACGGAGAAGTCGAGCAAGGTCGGCGGCTTCATCCTCCTCGGCGCCCTCGCCCTGCTGATCACGGGCATCCTCATCATCGCCCTGCGCGGCGACGACGAGGAGGACGAGCCGACGGCCAGCACCGGCACGACCGCCGCGGAGACCACGACGCAGGCCGCGAACGGCGGCGGCGGCGAGGGCGAAGGCGGCGGCGACCCCGCCAGCAACGTCCGCCTGCTGTTCCAGGCCAACATGCAGCCGAAGGGCGGCGGAAACGCCGCCGGCGTGGCGTTCTACGGCCGCGAGGGGGACGACGGCAAGTTCGGCGTGGCGGTGCAGGCCGAGGGCCTCGAGCCGTCACGGAACCCGCCGTTCTACGCGATCTGGCTCACGGGCCCGAACACCGGCAACCGCTTCATCGGCTTCGACGAGGACGGCGTCGCGAGGGACGGCATCCTCCAGGGCGCCCGCGAGCTCGACTACGACCCGCGCAAGTACACGATCGCGCTCGTCACCCGCGAGACGTCCTCCAAGCCCACGAAGCCCGGCGAGACCGTGCTCCGCGGACGCTTCCAGGAGGTCCCCGCCGACGCCCAGGACGGCCAGCCCGGCGACGGAGCGGCCCAGCCGCCCGCCGAGGGCCAGCCGCCCGCCGAAGCGCCCGCGCCGGACACCGGCGGCGGCTCGGGCGGCACCCCCACCCCGTAACGGCGCGCCGAACGTACGTCGTGCCGGGC
>CADCVT010000390.1 GCA_902806215.1 uncultured Solirubrobacteraceae bacterium
CACCGCAGGTCGTAGATGAGCTGCTTGAGGTCCTCGATCGAGTAGATGTCGTGGTGCGGCGGCGGCGAGATGAGGCCGACGCCGGGCGTCGAGTGCCGGATGCCGCCGATGTACTTGTCGACCTTGTGGCCGGGCAGCTGGCCGCCCTCGCCGGGCTTCGCGCCCTGGGCCATCTTGATCTGGAGCTGGTCGGCGTTGACCAGGTAGTTGATCGTCACGCCGAAGCGGCCCGAGGCGACCTGCTTGATCGCCGAGCGGCGGTCGTCGGCGAAGCGCCGCGGGTCCTCCCCGCCCTCGCCGGTGTTCGACTTGCCGCCGAGCGCGTTCATCGCCTTGGCGAGTGTCTCGTGCGCCGGCGTCGAGATCGACCCGAGCGACATCGCGCCGGTGGCGAAGCGCTTGACGATCTCCTTCGCCGGCTCGACCTCCTCGATCGGCACCGGCTGCAGGCCGCGCCTGCGGAACTTCATGAGGCCGCGCAGCGTCGAGCGCTTCGTCGCGTCCTCGTTGACCATCTTCGCGAACTCGTCGTACTTGGCCTGCGAGGTGCCGTTCTCCGACCGCACCGCGTGCTGGAGCAGCGCGACGGTCTCCGGGTTCCACATGTGCCGCTCGCCGTCGCGGCGCCACGCGTAGACGCCGCCGACCGGCAGCAGGTCGTCGCCGTGACGTCGCCCGGACGTCCGAGCTTGCGAGGACGCAAGGGCGAAATCGCCGTATCCCCGCGCGTGCTTCTCCAGCGTCTCCTTGGCCAGCACCTCGATGCCGATGCCGCCGATCCGCGACGCGGTGCCGGAGAAGTGGCGGTCGATGAGCTCGCGCTCGAGGCCGACGGCCTCGAAGATCTGCGCGCCGCAGTAGGACTGCGTCGTCGAGATCCCCATCTTCGAGATCGTCTTGAGCAGGCCCTTGCCGATCGCCTTGACGACGTTCTTCTGCGCGGCGCGCACGTCATCGATGCCGGGCACGCGCTGGTCGGCGACCATCTCGTCGACGGTGTCGAAGAGCAGATACGGGTTGATCGCGCTCGCGCCGAAGCCGATCAGGGTGGCGAAGTGGTGGACCTCGCGCGGCTCGCCGGACTCGAGGACGAGACCCGCGCGCAGGCGCGTCCCCGCGCGCACGAGGTGGTTGTGCACCGCCGAGACGGCGAGCAGCGACGGGATCGCGACGCGCTCGGTACCCATGCGGCGGTCCGACAGGATCAGGACGTTCACGCCGGCGAACAGCGCGTCCCAGGCCTCGTCGCACACGTTGGCCAGGCGCTTCTGCATGCCCTCGGGGCCCTCGGCGACCGGCCAGGTGATGTCGATCGTGTGCGCCATGAACACGTCGTGGTGCACGTTGCGCAGCGTCTCGAGCTCGTGGTTGCGCAGGATCGGCTGGTCCATGACCAGCTGGTGCGCGTGCTCGGGCGACTCGTCGAGCAGGTTGCGCTCGGCGCCGACGCCGGTGCCGAGGCTCATCACGATCTCCTCGCGGATCGGGTCGATCGGCGGGTTCGTGACCTGGGCGAAGAGCTGCTTGAAGTAGCTGAAGAGCGGCGGCGACTGGTCGGAGAGGACCGGCAGCGACGTGTCGTTGCCCATCGACCCGGTCGGCTCGGCGCCCGCCGCGGCCATCGGCGCGATGAGGACGCGCTCGTCCTCCTGCGAGTAGCCGAAGGCGAGCTGCCGCCTCCGCGTCGGCTCGACGCCGGTCAGCGTGACATGGGCCTCGGGGAGGTCGGAGAAGTGGACGGTGTTCTGCTCGTACCACTCGCCGTAGGGCTGCTGCTTGGAGACCTCCTCCTTGACGACCTCGTCGGGCACGATCTGCCCGCGCTCGAGGTCGACCATGAAGAGCTTGCCCGGCTGCAGGCGCCCGAGGCGCTTGATCTCGGTCGCGGGGATGCCGAGCAGGCCGGCCTCCGAGCCGAGGATGACGTGGCCGTCCTTGGTCTCGGACCAGCGGCCGGGGCGCAGCCCGTTGCGGTCGAGCGTCGCGCCGATGACGTTGCCGTCGGTGAAGCAGACGGCGGCCGGGCCGTCCCACGGCTCCATCAGGCACGAGTGGAAGGCGTAGAAGCCCTTGAGGTGGTCCGGGAGGTCGTCGCGGCCCTGCCACGCCTCCGGGATCATCATCATCACCGAGTGCGGCAGCGACCGGCCGCCGAGCATGAGCAGCTCGAGGACGTTGTCGAACGTCGCCGAGTCCGACCCGCCGGGCGGGACGATCGGCATGATCTTCCCGAGGTCACGGCCGAACAGCGAGCTGGCCAGCTCGGACTCGCGGGCGCGCATCCAGTTGACGTTGCCCATGAGCGTGTTGATCTCGCCGTTGTGGGCGATCACGCGGTACGGGTGGGCGAGCTCCCAGCTCGGGAAGGTGTTCGTGCTGAAGCGCGAGTGCACGAGCGCGAGCGCGCTCTTGAGCCGCTCGTCCTGGAGGTCGGGGAAGAAGCCGCGCGGCTGCGTGGCCATCAGCATCCCCTTGTAGACCACGGTCTTCGAGCTGAACGAGGCGGCGTAGAAGTCCGCGCCGGTCGCCAGCTCGACGATGCGGCGGATGACGTAGAGCTTGCGCTCGAAGGCGTCGCGGTCGCCGCCGAGCCCCGGGCCGGCCTCGACGAAGACCTGCTTCATGTACGGGCGCGTGCGGTTGGCGGTGCTGCCGACGAACGCCTCGTCGACCGGCACGTCGCGCCAGCCGAGGACGTGCTGGCCCTCGACGCGCACGTTGAGCTCGATGAGCTGCTCGATCTTCTCGCGCCGCGTCGGGTCCTGCGGGAGGAAGCAGACGCCCACGCCGTACTCGCCGACGGGAGGGAGCTCGAAGTCGACGACCGAGCGGAAGAACTCGTCGGGCATCTGCACGAGCATCCCGGCGCCGTCGCCGGTCAGCGGGTCGGCACCGGCCGCGCCGCGGTGCTCGAGGTTCTCGAGCGCACGGAGGCCCATCTCGACGACCTCGTGCGTGGGCTCGTTGTCGAGCCGAGCCACGAAGGCCACGCCGCAGGCGTCGTGCTCGTACCGGGGGTCGTAGAGGCCGCTGGCCTGCAGGGAGTTCTCGTGCATGATGAGAGTGCCGTTCGTGGGGTGGTGCAGGCACCGAGGCGGAGCGGCGATGGTAGAGCATGCACGTGTCATGACGGAAGAGCAGCGGCGCCCCCCAATCGTCCTCGCAGTGGGCGGAACCATCGCTATGCAGGGAGATTCCGCGCTTGTGGCGCTCGACGCCGCCGCGCTGACCTCTGGCCTTGCGGTCGACGCCCGGACGCTCCTCGGGCTCCCCGGCGTCCAGCTGAGCCTCGACGACGCTCTGTCGGTCGCGCGCGAGGCCGCGCGCGAGGCCGAGCGGCGCGGGGTGGTCGTCCCGATGGGGACCGACACGCTCGAGGAGCTCGCCGTCCTCACCGACGTCCTGCACGCGGGCCCACACCCGATCGTCTTCACGGGCGCGATCCGCCCGGCAAGCGCGGCGGGCGCCGACGGGCCCGCGAACCTGACCGACGCGGTTGCGGTCGCGAGCCAGGCGCCGGCGGCGACCTACGTCGTGTTCGCGGGCGAGATCCACGCGGCCCGAGAAGCGAGGAAGAACGACTCGACGAGCCCGAGAGCGTTCAGCTCCCCGAGAACCGGGCCGCTCGGATACGTCGCCGAGCACCGGATCTCCCTCCTCACCGAGCAGGTGGTTCGGCCCCAGCACCTCGTGCCGCAGAGCCTCGCCTACACCGTGCCGATCGTCGAGACGTTCCTGGGCGACGAGGGAACGGTGCTCGACGCCCTGACCGGGACCGAGATCCACGGGCTCGTGCTCGTCGCCCTGGGCGCAGGCCACGTGTCGCCGAAGGTGCTCGAGCGGATCCCGCGCGACGTCCCGGTCGTGGCCTGCGTCCGCCCCGAGCGAGGCGCGCTCCTGCACGAGACGTACGGGTTCCACGGCGCGGAGGGCGATCTGCGTGCCGCCGGGGTCATCCCGGCCGCGACCGTGTCGCCGCAGGCCGCGCGCATGCGGCTGCTCGCCGCGCTCGGCGCGGAAGCCGACCCCTTCGCAGCACTCTCCGATCTGGCGTAGCCGGCAGACCGCTCGAACGTCGCGACGCGTATCCTGCGGCGCCCCGGACGAGCAGGGACGCATGGTCCCCCAACGGCTCGGGCATCCCCAATGGCGCAAGCAGGGTCGACCCCACCATCCCAGGAGGCACGTGCCTCAGATCAGCAGGACGTGATGGCCGCGCCAGATCTCGTCCTCACCCTTCCAGCGCGCGCAGAGAACGTCGCCGTCGTGCGGCATGCCTTCGGCGGGCTCGGCGACGCCCTGGCGATCGACGACCAGGTGCTCGCCGACGTCAAGCTCGCCGTCACCGAGGCGTGCACGAACGTCGTCGTCCACGCGTATCCGGACGGTGAGGGCCCCATGGAGATCGCTGCTGCACTGCGGGATGGCCGGCTCGCCATCGCCGTGCGCGACGAGGGCCGCGGCATGCTGCCGCGCCCCGACAGCCCGGGCCTCGGCCTCGGCCTGCCGCTCATCGCGACGCTCGCCGAGGCGCTCGAGCTCGGGCGTTCGGACGACGACCGCACGGAGATCCGCATGACCTTCCGGCTCGATCCTCCCGAGGAGGCGCTCGCGTGAGCCCCGCCACGCGCAACGAGGCCACGATCCTCGTCCGGAACACCCCCCTGCTCGGCCCCGTGCTGACCCGCGTGATCGGGATGCTGGCCGCTCGCGCCCAGTGCCCGATCGATCGCCTCGACGACGCGCTGTTGGTTGCCGACACCGTCGCGGCCCACGGCCCGGACCACACCGTCAACGGCACGGTGCGCGTCTCGCTGGCCGCCGAGGAGGGCTCGCTCGAGCTCGTCATCGGCGCCCTGCGGCCTGAGGGAGGCAAGGCGCTGCTTGCCGATGCGGAGCTTCCCGGGGTCGGGAACGTGCTCGAGCGCGTCGCCGACTCCGTCGAGGTCCGCCAGGACGGCGACGGCGGCGAGGAGCTCCACGTGCGCTTCGGCTTCGCCACCTAGCTGATCCCGCGCCAAGCCAGCGTCGTACGTTGCGGCAATGACCGTCTCCGGACTGTGCGAGCTCACTCTCGAGGTGCGCGATCTCCAGGCGCTCGAAGCCTTCTACACCGACGTGTTCGGCCTGCGCGTGCTCAAGCGCGAGGACGATCGCGTCTGGCTGGCTGCCGGTTCGCACGCCCGGCTCGGCCTCTGGCTGCCGGGTGAGAAGGAGTTCGGCGACGAGGGCGGCAAGCACGTGCACTACGCGTTCAGCGCGGAGCCGGGCACGCTCGACGCGCTCGTGGACCGTCTGAAGGACGCCTCGATCCCCGTACGCGGGCCGGTCGAGCACCCCGGTGGAGACCGGTCGATCTACGTCGATGACCCCGAAGGGAACGTCGTCGAGGTGTGGGACTTCTTCGAGCGCGGCGAGGGCGCCGAACGAGGGACGGACGCCTTGGCGAAGGAGGACTGATTGAATGCCGCGCAATGCCCGCTGAGTTCGCACTGTCAGAGGAGACCCTCGGAGACGGCCGTCACGTTGTCGCCGTCCGTGGCGAGATCGATCTCTTCACCGCCCCTGAGCTGAAGAAGATGCTCGCCGACGGGATCGAGAACGGCGCCACGCGCGTCGTCGTCGACCTCTCCGAGACCACCTTCCTCGACTCCACCGCCCTCGGTGTGCTGATCGGCGCCGTCAAGCGCCTTCGGTCGCGAGACGGCCAGCTCGTGATCGTCAACACCGACACGAACATCGCCAAGACCTTCGAGATCACCGGTCTCGACCAGATCTTCACGATCCTCGACACGCGCGACGCCGCGGTCGAGGCGCTCGACGCAGCACCCTCCTAGCTGGTCGAATGGCGGCAGCTCGGGCTGTGGGGCGCTGCCAGCGTCCTCGCGGTCGTGCTCGCCGCCGTCTTCTTCTGGCCCGATCCGCCTGATCCGCTCGAAGTCGAGGCGGCCTTCCCGGCGTCGGTGGTCGCTCCGCGCGCGCCGGTCCCGGCCGGCAGCGAGGACCGTGACCAGCGCAGCCGGAACATCGTCGACGCGGTCGACACGATGTGGCGCCGGATCTTCCGCGACGCCGGCGCGCGCTACGAGCGCCCGAAGGTCGGGTTCTTCTCGGGCTCGGACGAGAAGATCTGCGGGGCCGAGACCGACCGCGACGACCTCGCCGGTCTCTACTGCCCGTCGGATCGCAAGATCTGGCTGTCGCGCCGCGCGCAGGCCGAGCTCAACGACCTCGACTGGCAGTACGTCGTCGCCCACGAGGTCGGCCACCACGTCCAGAAGCTGCGCGACACGGTCGGCGACCTCGAGCCCTACCGCGTCGCCCACGAGCTGCAGGCCGATTGCTACGCCGGCGTCTGGGCCGCTGCCGTCGGGGCGCCCGAGCCGTCGACGGCGCTCTACACGGTCGACGACGGCACCCACGGGACGCCGGGCCAGCAGCAGGACTGGCTGCGGCGCGGGCGCTCCACGCGCCGGCCGGGCGCGTGCGCGTCGCGCGGCTAGACCCGCGCGGGAGCATCGCCCGATTCTACGCTCGCCGCTGGCGGCTTCGACGAGCACAGCGAAGCTCGTCCCGCCCGAGCGGCGCCTCGGCGACCTTCTCGAGAGCGTCGGTGAGC
Organism: uncultured Solirubrobacteraceae bacterium; assembly: GCA_902806215.1. GTDB lineage: Bacteria > Actinomycetota > Thermoleophilia > Solirubrobacterales > Solirubrobacteraceae > CADCVT01. The sequence goes on from CADCVT010000390.1 coordinate 6,620, forward strand.
GCTGCGTGCTTGCGCGGTCCCAGGTCGCGTGCCCAGCCGGACTCGATGTCGGCGATGATCGAAAGCCCTGTGTCGACGGCCTTCCAGCCGCGGTCGGTGAGCGTGATGATCCGCGCGCGGCGGTCGGCCGGGTCGGGCAGGCGCTCGATGTAGCCGGAGCGCTCCAGTGCGGTGATCTGCTCGGCCAGCGACTGCCGGGTGACGCCGGCGCGGTCGGCGAGCTCGGACAGGCGGGAGCCCTCGGGAGCGATGTGCTGGAAGACCGGCGCCGAGGACGGGCGCAGGTCGTCGAAGCCGCGCTCGGCGAGGCGGCGGGCGAGCTCGGCCTCGACGGCGACCTGGATCTGCACGATCCGCCCCGTGAGGGTGAAGCGTTCGGTCGTCGGCACGCTCGGATGATCGTACGCGTGGCACCAGATAGGACGGACTCCTGCTTATATAGGCAGGACCCCGTCCTAAGGAGCCGCTCGTGTCCCGTCGTCGCTCGCCCTGGGCGGTCCTCGCCCTCGTCTGCGCTGCCAACTTCCTCGTGATCCTCGACGTGGCGATCGTCAACGTCGCCCTGCCGTCGGTCCAGCGCGACCTCGCGTTCGCGCCGGGCGACCTGCAGTGGGTGATCTCCGCGTACGCGCTGACGTTCGGCGGGCTGTTGCTGCTCGGCGGGCGGATGGGAGACCTCGCCGGACGCCGCGGGGTGTTCATGACCGGCGTCGCCGTCTTCACCGTCGCGTCGCTGGTCTGCGGGCTGGCCGAGAGCCAGGCGACACTCATCGCGGCGCGGACGGTGCAGGGCATCGGCGCCGCGCTGATCTCGCCGACGGGCCTGTCGATCGTCACGACGACGTTCGCCGAGGGCCCCGCGCGCAACAAGGCGCTCGGCATCTGGGGCGCCGTCGGCGGCGGTGGCGCGGCGGCGGGCGTGCTGCTCGGCGGCGTGCTCACCGAGAGCCTCGGATGGGAGTGGGTGTTCTTCGTCAACGTGCCCGTCGGCCTCGCGGCCCTCGCCCTCGCACCGGCGCTGCTCGAGCGCGACGCGCGCAACGCCGGTCGCCTCGACGTCGCCGGCGCCGCGCTGGTCACCGCGGCACTCGTCGTGCTCGTCTTCGCGCTCGTCGAGGCGCCCGACGCCGGCTGGGGATCGGCCCAGACGCTCGCCCTGCTGGCCGGCGCCTGCCTGCTCCTCGCGGCGTTCGTCGTCGTCGAGTCGCGCGCGACCGCGCCGGTCGTCCCGCTCTCGACGTTCCGCCGCCGCACCCCGACGGTCGCCAACGCGATCGCGGTGCTCCAGGGAGCGATGGTCTTCGCGACGTTCCTCCTGCTGTCGCTCTACATGCAGCAGGTGCTCGGCTGGTCCGCGCTCGAGGCAGGCCTGGCCTACCTGACGACCGCCCTGATGGCGATCGTCTCGGCGGCAGCCGCCCAGGCGGTGATCTCGCGCGCCGGCGTCAAGCCGGTCCTGCTCGTCGGGCTGTGCGCCTTCCTCGTCGCCCAGCTGTGGTTCACCGCGCTCAGCCCGACCGGCGACTACGCCGCCGACCTGCTCCTCGGCATGGTCGCCATGGGCGTGGGGGTCGGAGCGTCGTTCGTGGCTGTCTCGGTCGCCGCGGTCGCCGGCAGCACCGACGCCGACGCCGGCCTCGCGTCCGGGCTGGTCACGACCGCGCAGCAGGTCGGAGGCGCGCTCGGCGTCGCCGTCCTCACCGCGGTCGCCGTCGCGCGCACCGAGGACGACCTCGCCGCCGGAGCGACGATGCCGTCCGCGTTGACCGACGGCTTCACGGGCGCCTTCCTCGTCGCGGCCGCGATCGCCCTCGCCAGCGTCGCGCTCGCAGCCCTGCTGCTCGACGCTGACGACCTTCGCGAGGTCGACGCGCGCTCCGCCTCCGTCAGCTCCGGCGCCGCAGGACCAGGACGGCCAGGACGTACGTGATGCCGCCGACGGCGCCGAGCTGGCTCCACGGCTCCCCGTCGCGGCCCGTGGCGAGCTCGTAGAAGAACGCCCCGAGGATCACGGCGACGAGGACCATCCCGCTGATCGCCGTGGCGTGGACGTCGATCGCCGCCCAGCGCTCGTCGCGGCCGGGGCCGGCGAGGCCGGCGACCGTGTCGCTGCGGGGGCTGAGGGCCAGGAACGCGAGCCCGACGGCGCTCATGACCACGAGGCCGCCGACGCCCGACCCGGGGTCGTCGCCGAGGAGCGCGGCGACGAGGAAGGCCAGCCCGAGGGCGACGGAGAACGCGGGCATCGCGCAGCGGGAGCGGAGGAAGCGAGGCTGGTCAGCGGTCGGCATGGAAGATCTCCTCGACGGTGGTCCGGAAGAAGCGCGCGATCGCGATCGCCAACGGCAGCGACGGCGTGTAGCGCTCCTTCTCGATGGAGTTGATGGTCTGACGCGAGACGTCCAGCGCTTCGCCCAGCTGCTGCTGAGAAAGACCGGCTGCGGTGCGGAGCTCTCGGACGTCGTTCTGCATGTGCCGATGGAAAGGTAACTTGACACTTCGTCGTTGTCAAGCTCGCTTTCCATCCCGGACCTCGCCTGTGTCACTCGACGCGTGTCCGTGGATCGATCGCGAACAGGACGAGGTCGACGACGGCGCTGACCGTGACGACGACGATGGCGATCCAGATGCTCAGTGCGACGATCGCCTGCACGTCGAGGCTCTGGAGGGCCCCCTCCGTCATCTCTCCGACGCCTGGGACCCTGAAGATCGCCTCGACGTAGAGCACGAGCCCGCCGAATGCGTGTGCGAGATCCAGCCCGACGATGTTGACCGGCGCGGCGAGCGACGTCCGCAGAACATGGCGTCGGCGTACGCGGCGCTCGGACAGCCCCTTCGCCCGGGCTGTCCGAACCCAGTCGCTGCGGTGCGTGTCCAGGAGGGCGGCACGGACGATCGGGACGTAAGCGCCCGCGAGCGGCAGGGCCATCGCGAACCACGGCCCGATCAGGTGGGTGGCCCACCGCCACGGATCCTCGGTCAACGGCGTGTACCCGTCGAACGGCAGGACCTCGAGCTGCTGGGCGAGGATCGTCCACAGGACGACCGAGAGCACGAGCGAGGGCACCGACTGCAGCGCGGCTGCCACCGAGAGCAACACGCGATCGAGCCGCCGGCCGTGATGGCGGAGGCACGCGAGCGCCATCGACATCGACAGTGCGACCGCCAGGAGCACGCCGCCCAGGACGACCCAGACCGTCACCGGCAGCCGGGCTACGAAGTCGTCGCGCAGGTTGCCGCAGGCGAAGTGGCACTCGAGCGACCCGTCGAAGATGCCGATCGCGCGCATGAGCAGCCTGTCGATGCGGCCTCCGGCGTAGCCGGCGAGCATGCCGACGAAGGTGCCGATCACGAGCGCGAGCACACCCGCGGCGAACCCGATCGCCAGCGAGTTGCGGCCCGCGTAGAGGACGCGCACCGCCAAGTCGCGGCCGTTCCCGTCGGCGCCGAGCAGGTACTGCGATCGCCAGGTCGGTCCGATCGGCGTTCCGTCGAGGTCCACGACGTTCGCCTGCTCGCCGGCGATCGCCACGGTATCCGTGAGGTGGTTCTCGAGCTGGGTCGTGTCGGCGACGACCGATGCGTAGAGCGGCGCAGCCAGGCACAGCGCGGCGGTCAGGACGAGCAGGCTGATGAACGCCATCCCGACGCGGTCTCGCCGCAGTCGCGCGAGCGCGAGCCGCCAGGGGTCGGTGCCGGGTGGAGCGCCGACCGCTCTCCCGCGCATCAGTCGTTCGCGCCGGCCCCGGGAAGCGACTGCCGAACCTCGAGGGCCGTGAGGCGATCCTACGCGTGGCTTCGCGTGAACGCGACCCCGCGCGCTATGCGACGAGCTGCACGAGGTCGTCGGCCGGCACGACGCCGTCGGCGGAGTCGTCGTCGGCGATCAGGTCGAGGACGGCCTGCTCGACCGCTCCCTGGATCGCGGGCTCGTCGTCCTCGGCTGCGGCGATCGTCGCGTCGACCACGAGCCCGTCGTTGAAGCGGTCGAAGATCCGCGGGTCGATGTAGGAGGCTCTCGCGACCGCCGGCGTGTTGCCGAGGTAGTACGCGACCTCCTTGATCGCGCGGACGACCGCGCGCTTGCGGGCGGTCTTCGAGTGCGCGAGGCCGCTCGTCCCCAGCGCGACGGCGGCGAGCACGGTCGCGTTCCACGTCCGGAAGTCCTTGGCCGACACCTCGAGGCCGGTGACGTCCTTGAGGTAGCGGTTGATGTCGGGCGACTTCACGTCGACCCAGGTGCGGCCGCGCTTGTACGCCAGCAGCTCCGGCGAGCCGCCGCGCCGCGCCTTGAGCTTCGCCACGATCTCGGCGACGTCGGAGTCGACGACCGAGCGGATCTGGCGCTTGGAGTGCTTGGCTGGATAGTCGAACAGCAGCGTCGCGTCGTCGATCAGCCTGACGTGCTTCTTGTGCATCGTCGCGAGGCCGTACGTGTCGTTCTCGGCCGCGTAGTCCTCCGAGCCGATCCGGAAGAACCCCTTGTCGAGCAGCCGGACCGCGCACGCCAGGACCTGCTCGCGCGACAGCGCGCCGCTGTGCAGGTCGTGCTCGACCGCCTCGCGCATCGCGGGCAGGCGCCCGGCGAACCGCAGCATCGCGTCGAACTTCTCCTGGTCGCGGCGCTGGCGCCACTTCGGGTGGTAGAGGTACTGCTTGCGCCCGCGAGCGTCGATCCCCGTGGCCTGGATGTGGCCGCCCGGATAGGGCGAGATCCACACGTCCTGCCACGCGGGAGGGATGACCAGCTCGTTGATGCGGCCGAGCACCTCGGCGTCCTCGACGCGCGTGTCGTCGGGGTTGAGGTACTCGAAGCCCTTGCCCCTGCGGCGGCGACGGATGCCCGGGACGTTCGTGTCCGAGCGGCGGAGGCGGATGGCGGGAGCGGCCGGCATGGCCCGCCAGGGGTTACCCGGTCTTGGCCGGGGCCTTGCGCTTGGCGGGCGCCCGCTTCTTCTTCGCAGGCGGCTTCGGCGCCTCGGCGTCCTTCTCGCGGACCGCGTCGAGCGAGGCCTTGAGGGCGCTCATGAGGTCGGGCACCGGCGCGGCGTCGTCGGTCACCGGCTGCACGGCGACCTCCTCCCCCGCGGCCTTCTGCTCGATCATCTCCATGACCTTCTCGCGGTACTCGTCGCGGTACTCCTCGGGCTTCCACTCGGTCGCGAGCGACTCGACGAGCTGCTTGGCGATGGCGAGCTCGCGCTCGGTCACCGAGACGCTCTCGTCGGGGACCTCGTCGATGCGGTCCTGCGGGACGACCTCGTCGTTGTAGATGAGCGTGTCCATCTGCAGGAGGTGGCCGTGCGGCCGGACCGCGACAAGCGCCTCCTTGTTGCGGATGACGACCTTGGCGATCGCGACCTTGTTGGTCTCGCGCATCGCGTCGAGCAGGAGCTTGTACGGCTTGGACCCGCCCGTGCCGGGAGCGAGGTAGTACGGATGGTCGTAGAAGATCGGGTCGATCTCGGAGAGGTCGACGAAGTCGAGGATGTCGATCGTCTTCGAGCGGTGCGGCTCGAGCGACTCGAGCTCGCCGGGCTCGATCACGACGTACTGGTCCGGGGCGATCTCGTACCCCTTGACGAGGCGCTCGTACGGCACCTCCTCCCCCGTCACCGGGTTGACGCGCTGCTGCTTGATGCGCACGTTGCCGTCGCTGTCGAGCTGGTTGAAGCGCACCCCCTTGCGCTGCACGGCGGAGTACAGCTTCACGGGCACGTTCACGAGGCCGAACGAGATGGCGCCTGTCCAGATGGCACGGGGCATGGACCTCAAAAGTACCCTGCACGAGGCGATCGCCCTCCCGGCGCACGCGGCTTTGCACGCAACCCTCGGCGGCGAGCCTCGTCTCTGCTGGCACGTGCGCATCCTGCTCACCCTCATCGCCGTCCTCTTCCTGCTCAGCGGGCCCGCGTACGCAGCGACGATCAAGACCGACAGCGAGTGCGATGCGCGGTACGGGTCGCCCTGCGTGACCAGCGTGACGTTCGCCGCGGCGCCAGCGGCCCGCAACGAAGTGACGGTCTCCGTCGACGGTGGCCGGATCGTCCTGCGCGACCCCGGCGACACGATCACGTCGGAGGACGAGCCCTGCACGTCGAACGGCCCGCACGAGGTCTCCTGCCCAGCACCGACCTCCATCCGGGTCAAGACCGGCGACGGCGACGACGCCGTCTGGCTCACGGCAGGCGGGGCCTCGACGAACGTCGACCTCGGCCCCGGCGACGACACGTTCGCCGGCGACGGCAACGCTGATGGCGGCGAGGGCGACGACCGCCTCATCGGCGGACCCGGATCCGACGACCTGCGCGGAGGGCCCGGGCGCGACCGGCTCGACGGAGCCGAGGGCGACGACGTCATCGACGTCGGCGACGGGGATCCCGACGTGGCCGACGGCGGCCCCGGACGCGACACGCTCAGCTACGGAGCGCAGCTCGTCGGCGTCTCGGTCGACCTGGGCGATCGCCTTCCGGAGGGCCGCCCCGGCGAGGGCGACGTCGTCACCGGCGTGGAGGACATCTACGGGTCGAGCGGCGACGACGCGCTCACGGGGGACGACGGCCCGAACACGATCAGGGGCAGCTACGGGTCGTACCGCGTGCGCGGGCGCGGCGGCGACGACGTCCTGATCGCCCGGCTCGGCGGGCGCAACGACAACGTGCCCGAGAAGGGCAGCGACCGGCTGTTCGGCGGGGACGGCGACGTTCGGCTTGAAGCCGGACGCGACCAGTGGACGACGGTGATCTGCGGCCCCGGAGCCGACACAGTCCGGATCACGCAGGCCAAGCCGGCGCGCGTCTCGCCGACCTGCGAACGCTTCACGTTCAACGTCAACGACGACGTGGGGTCGCTGCGCTTCGGGAGGCAGCTGATGCGTGGCCGCGTGCTGATCGTCCTGCGCCTGCGCGATCCCGGCCGGCATGAGCTGCGCCTGGAGCTGAACGTCGAGCACCGACCTTCTCCCCCTGACCGAGCGGCAGCAGCGTAGGCTCCGCCCATGTTGCTCGGGAGGGACGCCGAGCTGGACCGGCTCCGGGCTCTCCTGGAGGGCGGCGGCGGCACGCTCGTGCTGCGCGGCAACCCCGGGATCGGCAAGTCGGCGCTGCTCGACGCGGCGCGCACGCTGGCGTCGGGTCGGATGCTCGAGGCGCGCGGCATCGAGTCCGAGTCGACGCTGCCGCTCGCCGCGCTGCGCGACCTCCTCGGCCCGGTCACCGACGCCGGCGACGCGATCCCGGCCCCGCAGTGGGCGGCGC
>CADCVT010000391.1 GCA_902806215.1 uncultured Solirubrobacteraceae bacterium
GCCGAGCTGTTCACCTCCACCGCCCAGCCGAAGGCCGACCAGGCCAAGGGCTGCGGCGCGGTGTCCGGCAACGGCGACCAGCCCGGGCCGCTGTGGATCATCGACGCCACGGACTTCGACGATCTCTCGCAGGAGGGCGACAGCCCGGAGGAGCTCAAGGCCAAGAGCGAGCAGGCGCTCGTGGCCACGTGGACCAACCCGGCCGGCCGCGCGGCCGGCGACCTCACGTTCTCGCCGCACAACCAGCAGGTCGTCGGCGATCGCATCTACCTGTCGGACTACCACGGCGGCGTGTTCGTGCTCGACGCCACCGGGGCGTTCGCGGGCAGGCAGGAGCGCCCGAGCGAGCTCGGCTACATCGTGCCCAGCGGCGAGGCCTCCAACGAGGCGGCCCGCCCGGCCGGCGGGGCGCAGGGCCCGGGCGGCGCGATGCCGCGCACGCGCGGGCGGTCGAGCATCTGGGACATGGTCTTCTACAAGGGCTACATCCTCGCGGCCGACCAGATCGGCGGCTTCTACTCGCTGCGCTACGACGGCGATGACCCGTCGAAGTCGCAGGCGGCGGACGAGCCGAAGGGCGCGGCGACGCCGTCCGGCGAGACGCCGGCGGCCAACCCGCCGGCGCTCGGCCAGGACCGGGGGCGCAGCAGGACGGCGCGGGCGAAGAAGCAGACGCTCCGCCTGACCCGCCGCGGCGTGCGCGGTGGCAGGCTGCGCATCCAGCTCACCGGCACCCAGGTCAAGCAGGTCAAGCGCGTGACGTTCCTCATCCGCGGCAAGCGCGTCGCGGTCGACCGGCGCGCGCCGTTCCGCGTGATCGTCAAGCGGCCGCGCGGCAAGCGCGTCCCGATGACCGCCCGCGTGACCCTGAAGAGCGGCAAGACGCGCACGCTCAAGCGCGTGCTGCGTTAGGCCTCGCCCGGACCGGGGAGACTGCGACCGTGGGCGAGGAGGTCGCGGCCAGGGAGTTCAGCCGGGAGGACCGGCAGCGGTACCGCGAGAAGGTGCACGCGTGTCTCGACGCGTTCGCGCGCATGCTCTCCGAGTCGCGCTTCGACGGCGACCGCTCGTCGGTGGGGATGGAGGTCGAGCTCAACCTCACGGATGACGACGGTCTGCCGGCGATGACCAACGCCGCCGTGCTCGAGCGGATCGCCGACGCGGACTTCCAGACGGAGCTCGCGCAGTTCAACGTCGAGATCAACCTCGCTCCCCGGCGGTTGACCGGCGGCGTGCTCTCAGAGCTCGAGGACGGGATGCGCGCGACGCTCAACCGCGCGGAGGAGCGCGCGCGCACCGCGGACACGCACATGGTCCTCATCGGGATCCTCCCCACCGTCGACGAGGATCACCTGTGCGCGGACACGCTGAGCGCGAACCCGCGCTACGCGCTGCTCAACGAGCAGATCTTCGCCGCCCGCGGCGAGGACCTGCACATCGACATCACCGGCCCCGAGCGGCTGACGGCGTTCGCCGACACGATCGCGCCCGAGGCCGCGTGCACGAGCATCCAGCTGCACCAGCAGGTCGACCCCGACGACTTCGCGCGGCACTGGAACGCCGCGCAGGCGATCGCCGGGATCCAGCTCGCCGTCGGCGCGAACTCGCCGTACTTCTTCGGGCGCGAGCTGTGGCAGGAGACGCGCATCGCGCTGTTCGAGCAGGCGACCGACACGCGCCCCGAGGAGCTCAAGGCGCAGGGCGTCCGGCCGCGCGTGTGGTTCGGCGAGCGCTGGATCACGTCCGTGTTCGACCTCTTCGAGGAGAACGTCCGCTACTACCCGGCGCTGCTGCCGGTCTCCGGCGACGAGAACCCGATCGAGACGCTCGAGCGCGGTGACACGCCTGGCCTCGCCGAGCTGCGCCTGCACAACGGCACCGTGTACCGCTGGAACCGGCCGATCTACGACGTCGGCGACGACGGCTGCCCGCACCTGCGCGTGGAGAACCGCGTGCTTCCGGCCGGCCCGACCTGCCTCGACATCCTCGCCAACACCGCCTTCTACTACGGCCTCGTGCGCATGCTCGCCGACGACGAGCGCCCGCTGTGGTCGCAGATGTCGTTCTCGGCCGCGGAGGAGAACTTCCACGCCGCCGCGCGCGACGGGATCGAGGCCCGCGTCTACTGGCCGGGGCTCGGCGACGTGCCCGCGGCAGAGCTCGTCCTGCGGCGCCTGCTGCCGCTGGCGCGCGAGGGCCTGGACCGCTGGGGCGTCGACAGCGCCGACGCCGACCGCCTGCTCGGCGTGATCGAGTCGCGCTGCAAGCTCATGCGCAACGGCGCGTCGTGGCAGTGCGACTCGGTCCGCGCGCTCGAGTCGCGCGGGGCATCACGGCTCGAAGCGCTGCGCGAGATGACCGTGCGCTACCGCGAGCTCATGCACACGAACGAGCCCGTGCACGACTGGCCCGAGCTCTAGCGGAGATCGCGCGCCATGCGCCGTGCGAGCTCCGCCGCACGCCGTCGCTCCGAAGCCCGCTCGGCGAGGACGTCGTCGACCAGCGCGCGCGCCTGCCCGCCCGTCAGTGGTGCGTCGTCGGCCTGGACCGAGGCGTGCTCCACGACCTCCGCGCGATGTACCGGCGCAGACGGCTCCGCTCGACCCACGCCCGGGCGCCGAGGAGCGCCGCACCGAACGGCATCGTGGCGAACCACACACCGAACATCCCCAGGACCAGCGACTCGTCGAGCTCGACCCCCTTCGCGCCGGCGGACATCGCCGACCACACCAGCAGCACCGGCCCGCGCGTCGAGGTCCTGAACGGTTTCGGTCGTAGCCCGGAAGCAGTACGCGTGGAGCTCCGCTCGGCGCTCGGTGGTGGTTCGCGTCGGGTGGTCCGACGACGGCGACGGGTGAGGGCAGCAGGTCTCTTCGCGTTCTGGTGCTTCCTTCCGACCTCGCCCCGGGACGCGGCTGGCCGCCGGTGGCGCTCCTTCGTGATCGGGGTGTGTCGGCTGACAGTTGTAAGCCGGTGCTTACGCCAGGTGTAAGCACCCGCTTACAAATCCGAGACGAGGTCCTCGACCTCGTCTTCTCCAGCGGGTGCTAGCACCAGCGCTAGCCGGAGCTAGACGACCGGACCAGCAAGACCTCGACCGCCGGGAGGAGGAGCGCCACGGGGTGAGGGCCTCGCTGTCCTCACTGAGGCAGTTGTCGGACCACGAGACGAAGCCATCACCGAGTGCCGGACGGAGCCCCATGGGCCACAGCCGAGCGGCTAGCGACGCAGAGCGAGCTTCCCGCGAGAGGTGCTCGTGCGGCCGGCGGCGTCCTTCGCGACGACGGCGATCGCGAGCTTCACCGTGCGACGGCGCGAAAGGCGCTTCCTCGCCGCGTTCGAGAACGTCACGACCACCCGGCGCGACCCGCTTAACGGGCGCGCGATGCGGACGGTGGCGACCGTGCGCTTCTTCAGCTTCAGCCGCTTCGCGCTCTTGCGGTCCACGGTCAGCGCGACGGTCATCGTGCAGCGCGCGCTGCAGGTCGCGCTGCCGGCGATTCCCCGGCGCAGCGCGACGCGCAGCTTGCGCGGCTTGAACCGCACCGAGTAGCGCAGCGCGGCGACGCGGCCGGCGATCGGCGCGACGAAGCCCGAGCGGGCCGTGCCCGACGCGACGCTGCCACCGGC
>CADCVT010000392.1 GCA_902806215.1 uncultured Solirubrobacteraceae bacterium
GACGGGCTCGAGATCGACGCGTCCGCTCATCGCGGCACGCGCGACGGGGAGGAGATCGCGCTCAAGCACCGCGAGTTCGACCTCCTGCTGTTCCTCGCGCGCCACCCGGGACAGGCGTTCTCGCGCGACCAGCTCATGCGGGACGTGTGGCGCTACGCGTTCTTCACCGACACCGCGACGGTCACCGTGCACGTGCGGCGTCTGCGCACGAAGCTCGAGCGCGACCCGTCGTCGCCGCGCTGGCTCGAGACCGTGTGGGGCGTCGGCTACCGGTTCCGCCCGTGAGCGCGCTGCGCACCGCGCTCGCGCTCGCCTGGGTCGTGGCGGTCGGCGTGGTCGCCGCGGTCGACTCGCTCGAGGCCGCGGCGCTGACCGGCGGGCTGCTCGTGTTCGTCGGCCTGCTCGCGACGCAGGCGGCTCGCCTGGCCGACCAGCGGCGCGAGGGCGCGAGCCTCGATCGGCAGATTACGGTCGGCGTCGCGCTGTCCGTCGTGCAGATGATGGTCGCGGCGGCGCTGTTCGCGGCGGTGATGTTCTTCAGCACGCACGACGCGATCCTCATCGTGCTCGTCACGACGTTCGCGGGGGTCCTCGGGCTGCTGACCGCCCGGATGACGACGCGCCGGCTCGTTTCCGACGTCCGCGCGGTGCGCGACGGGCTCGTCGCGGTGGGGGCCGGGGAGCGCGACACGCACATCACCGCCGACGGCTCGGCGGAGCTCGTCGAGCTCGCCGACGCGGCGAACACCATGACCGACCAGCTGGCGGCCGCCGAGGGCGCGCGCCGCAGCCTCGTCGCGGCGATCTCGCACGACCTGCGCACGCCGCTCACGTCGATGCGGCTCGTCGTCGACGCGCTCGACGACGAGATCCTCGAGTCGAACGAGCGCGGGCAGTACCTCGGCCGGCTGAGGCTGCACATCGACGCGATGCACGGCCTCATCGAGGACCTGTTCGAGCTGTCGCGACTCGAGGCGCGCGAGACGACGTGGTCCCTGCAGCACGTCGACCTCGGGATGCTGGTCGGGGACACCGTCGAGGCGATGCAGCCGCACGCCACCGCGCGGCCCGTGCGGATCGTGTCCGAGATCCCCGACGGGCTCGCGCTCGTGCGCGCCAACCCCGAGAAGCTCCAGCGGGTCCTGTTCAACCTCCTGCAGAACGCCATCCGCCACTCGCCGCCGCAGGGCACCGTCACGGTCTCTGCGCAGCAGGCGACCGAGCACGTCGAGATCGAGGTCGCCGACGAGGGCGCCGGGATCCCGGAGGACGATCGCGCCACGATCTTCGAGGCGTTCGTCCAGGCGGGCGACCGCGCCGCCCGCGGTGAGGGAGCGGGTCTCGGGCTGGCGATCGCCCGCGCGATCGTCCAGGCGCACGAGGGGCGCATCTGGCTCGCCGAGGCCGATCTCGGGACCCGGCTGCGGTTCAGCGTCCCGCTCGCGCACGGCTGAAACGGCGGGCAGGAGCGCTGGGGTGCCAGGCTCAAACGGTCGATCCGGTTTCCGGGTAGGGAATCGACGTCCCCGTTTCCAGGAGAGGACGGGCGTTGCCCCGTACCGAAGCAAGCGACGCGCAGCTCATGGCTGAGGTCGCGCACGTCAAGCCGGCGGCCTTCGCCGAGCTGTACGACCGCCACAGCGTCGCGGCGTACTCGCTCGCTCGCCGCATCGTCGGGGCGGGCCACGCCGACGACGCTGTGCAGGACGCCTTCCTGACGGTCTGGCGCAACGCGGCGATGTACGACGAGTCACGGGGAGCGGTCCGCTCCTGGCTGCTCGGGATGGTGCGCAACCGCAGCATCGACACCCTGCGCAGGCTCGACGTCCACGACCGCCGGCGGAGCCACGCGACCGACCTGGACGAGTGGATCGAGGCTCCGGGATCGACGGAGGTCGGCTTCGAGCACGCGGAGCAGGCGACGGAGCTGAAGGGCGTGTTGACGTCGCTGCCCGCCGAGCAGCGGGCGGTCGTGGAGCTCGCGTACTTCGACGGGCTGACGCAGCAGGAGATCGCGGCGCGGCTCTCCATCCCGCTGGGCACGGTCAAGGGCCGGACGCGCCTTGCCTTCGACAAGCTCAGGGGCGAGCTGGCCGGCACCGCGTCGGGATGACCGATGCCGGCTGCCCGCCGGAGACCGATACCGCTCTGAACTGGGTCCTGGGGACCCTCGGGTCCGACGAGGCCGAGCGGTTCGGGCGGCATCTCGAGACGTGCGCCCGATGCCGCGCCGACGTCGCCCGGTTCCGGCACGTCGCCGACGCGCTGGCGGACGCGCCCGCGCCGTCGCAGCCCCCGCCGGCCATCCGCGACCGACTCATGGCGGTCGCCGAGGAGGAGGCGGCGATGTCGCGTGCGCTCGACGACATCGACGCGGACCCGGTGCCCGCGCGCACACGCGCGCGCCCGGTCGCGCTCGTGAGCGCGCTCGCGGTTCTGCTCCTCGCCGCGGTGGTCGCCGGAGTGGCGATGCCGTCCGGGGGCGAGGACGAGCCGCCGGCGGCCACCAGCACGCTGGCCGGGACGGTGAGCGACGACGCCGGCGGATCGCGCGCCCGCGCGGCCGTCGTGACCCGCGGCGGAACCGCGGAGCTCGTCCTCACCGACCTCGACGGGCCGCCGCGCGGCCGCGTCTACCAGGCGTGGGTGGTGCGCCCACCGGCCGCGCCACTGCCGACCGGCGCGCTCTTCTCCGTGCCCCGCGAAGGCGAGACGCGGGTGCGGCTGCCGGACCTCCGCGGCGCCGAGCGCGTGATCGTGACGGCCGAGCCTCCGCGAGGCAGCCGGATCCCGACGCCGCCGCCGCGGGTCACCGTCCTCGTCCCGCGCTGACCGCCTGCGTCAGCCGGTGCCGTGGCTCGAGAAGGTCCCCTCGTCGTCGCTCCCGCGACCCTTGGCGAGATCGCTCGGGGCCTCGGAGCCGGGCGCCCCGGAGAGTCCGTCGTCGGGGTGCTTGTCGATGCCGCTCCCGCGGACCGAGTAGTAGCTGTAGGCGAGGACGATCGTCATCACCACGGCGAAGCCGACGATGATGGCGCTGCCACCCACGGCTGCGAGTGTTCCGGACATGCTGGTCCCCCTGCTGGGAAGGTGGGGTTCGAGCCCACGAGGCGCAGCGGCCAGGACAACGGACGGCGACCGCCGATCAGCAGGTACTGCGGATGCGCGTCCGCAGTGGATCAGTGAGTCGCCGTCGTGGCACGCGGCAACGCAGACCGCCCGCTGGCGCGGCGGAGGGCGAAGCGTGAAATCTTCTCTGCGCTTCGCCCGTTCCACCGTGAGGAGACCGAGCCGTGTTCGCTGACGTCCTACTGCCCCTGTCGCTGACGCTGATCATGGGGTCGCTGGGTCTGACGCTGACGCCGGCCGACTTCCGCCGGGTCTTCACCGCGCCGAAGGGCGTCGGCATCGGGCTCATGAACCTCCTGCTGATCTCGCCGCTCCTGGCGTTCATCATCGCGGACGTGTACGGCCTCGCCGCGACGCTCGCGGTCGGCGTCGTCCTCCTCGGCGCCTCGCCCGGCGGGACGACCGCGAACCTGCTGACGCACCTCGCCCGCGGAGACGTCGCGCTCAGCGTCTCGATGACCGCGGTCTCGAGCATCGCGTCGGTCCTCACCGTCCCCCTCTTCCTCGGGCTCGGCGCCGAGTACTTCGACGCCCAGGACATCAGCGACGAGATCTCGATGCCGGGCGTGGCGGCGCGCGTGTTCCTCATCACGCTCGTGCCGCTGTCGATCGGCATGCTCATCCGCGCCCGCAAGACCGACTGGGCGCTGCGCAACATGCAGCGGGCGCGCACCATCGCGCTGTGCGCGTTCGTGATCGTCGTCGCCGGCGCGATCGCCAGCGAGTTCGAGGAGATCCGCGACGCGTTCGGCGAGATCGCCGCCGCGGTCATCACGCTGAACGTGCTCGCGATGACGGTGAGCTTCTTCATCGCCCGGGCCGCCAAGCTGAGCAGCCGGCAGTCGACGGCGATCGCGATGGAGCTCGGCGTCCACAACACGACGGTCGCCCTGGCCGTCGCGACGAGCGTCGATGACGAGCTCGCCGGTCCGGCCGCGGTCTACGGCCTGTTCATGTTCTTCACCGCAGGGCTGTTCGCGCGGTTCATGTCGCGCCGCAACGAGCGGCTCGAGGCCGACGACGCCGGCGACGGCGCCGTCGACGGCGGGGTGGCCTCCGCTGACGGCGCGAGCCGGGGCGACCGCGTCGCGCTCACCGCCGACGTGGCCGGCGCTCCCGACGTCGTCTGGCGGACCGTCGCCACCGGCCGGGGGATCACGTCGTGGTTCGCGCCGACGAAGGTCGACGAGGACGAGATCGTCATGTCGCTCGGCGTGTTCGGCGACGCGCACGGCCAGGTCGTGACGAGCGAGCCTCCGCGCCGCTTCGCGTTCGCCGAGCGCGGCTGGTTCGACGGCGCGCCGCCGCTGCTGACGGAGTTCGAGGTCGAGGACCTCGGCGACCGGCGCTCGCGCGTCCACCTCGTCAACCGCGTCGACGGCGACACCACCGACGAGTCGCGTGAGGCGCTCGCCGCGACGGAGGCGTCGTGGCGGCCCTACCTCGTCGCGCTTCGCCTGCACCTCGCGCACCATGCCGAGGACGCGCCGGCGACGGTCGAGGTCACCGGCGCGGCGCGCGGCTCGCTCGACGAGGCGTGGGACACGGTGAGCGAGGCGCTCGGCTGGCGCGGCGCGAAGGTGGGCGACCCCGCGTGGGCGTCCGGCCCCGGCGGGCCCGCGATGGCCGGTCCGCTCGAGGACATCGGCAAGCACGAGATCGTCATCCGCCTCCAGGAGCCGGCGCCCGGCTACGCCGTCATCGCGGTCTACGACGGCGGCGACGGTCCGCTCGTCGACGTGCGCGCGTGGCTGTACGGACCCGGCGCCGATGAGGCCGCGCAGCGCGAGCGCGCGGCGTGGGAGGCGTGGATGCAGGAGCGGTTCCCGCGCGAGGGTGCGGGAGCGCCCGCACGCTGACGGCATTTGGTTCACCACATGGTGTACTGTACGCCCTGTGGTTAACGATCCGTTCAGAGCGCTCGCGCACCCGATCCGTCGGGGCATCGTCGAGCGGCTCGCCGAGGGCCCGGCGACCGTCGGCGAGGCGACCGCGGGCTTCGGGGTCTCGAAGCCGGCGATCACCAAGCACCTGAAGGTGCTGGAGGAGACCGGCGTCGTGACGCGGGTGGTGCAGGGCCGGACGCACCGGCTCTCGCTCGAGCCCGAGGTGCTCAGCCTCGCGGCCGACTGGATGGATCAGCAGCGCGCCCTGTGGGGGCGCCTGTTCGACGTCGTCGATGAGTTCCTCGAGGAGGAAGGGTCTCTATGAACATGCACATGCCCCCTGTCGTGTCGCCACAGGAGTGGGAGGCCGCTCGCGCGGAGCTCCTCGTCAAGGAGAAGGCGCATACCCGCGCCCGCGACGCACTCGCCGCGGAGCGCCGCCGGATGCCGCGGATGGCCGTCGAGAAGGACTATGCGTTCGAGGGGCCGGACGGGACGGTGAGCCTGCTCGACCTGTTCGCCGGGCGCCGGCAGCTCGTCGTCTACCGGTTCTTCTTCGAGCCCGGCGTCCGCGGCTGGCCCGAGCACGGCTGCGTCGGCTGCTCGTTCATGGCCGACCAGGTCGGGCACCTCGCCCACCTCAATGCTCGCGACACCACGCTCGTGCACGTCTCGCGTGCGCCGCAGGCCGACATCGAGCGCTACCGCGCGCGCATGGGCTGGCAGATCCCGTGGTTCACGATCACCGACGACTTCGACCACGACTTCGGCGTGGGGGAGTGGCACGGGACGAACGCGTTCCTCCGCGACGACGAGGACCGGATATTCCGCACGTACTTCGTCGACGCCCGCGGCGACGAGGCGCTCGGCACGCCGTGGAGCTACCTCGACATGACCGCGCTCGGCCGTCAGGAGGAGTGGGAGGACTCGCCCGAGGGCTACCCGCAGACCAAGCCCTACGGATGGTGGAACCTCCACGACGCGTACGAGGTCGTGACGTCGCGATGACGGCGCACGTCGGCGGCGTGCCGGTCGAGGCGCTCGTGGCGGCGCTCGCCGGCGCGGGCGCCGCGCTCGCGGCCGCGCGCGCATGGCTGACCCTGCGCGTGCGCGGCCGCCGGGAGCCCGGGGCATGACCACCGACGACCGGACGGTCCGCATCGAGCGCACGTACGACGCCTCGGCCGAACGGGTCTTCGACGCGTGGACGAGAGAGGAGGTCATGCGCCGCTGGTGGCAGGCCGAGCGCGGCTGGGAGACGGCCGCCGCCGAGGTCGACCTGCGCGTCGGCGGCGTGGTGCGCGTCGTCATGCGCGACCCGGACAAGGACGTCGAGTACGGCGGCGGCGGGCTCTACACGGAGATCGAGCCGCCGACGCGGCTGGCCTTCACCTGGCTGTGGGACGGCGACACGCGACGGACGCTGATCGAGATCGACTTCGAGGAGGTCGACGGCGCGACCACCGTGCGCTTCACCCACCGCGACCTGTGGGACGAGGAGGCGGTCCGCAGCCACGAGCGCGGCTGGAGCAACGTCCTCGACAGCCTGGGGCGCGACCTCGAGGCGGCGTGACGGCTACGGCTCGATGACCTGCAGGGCGTCTTCAGCCGCGGACGCGACGAAGGTCCGGCCGGTCCCCGGGTCGACCGCGACGCTGTTGGGCTGGCGGACGGTCGGGAGCGAGCGCCCGCGCCGCGGCTTGTCGCCGGTCGACAGCTCGACGAGCTCGTTGCGCCCCGAGAGCGCGACCAGCACCCGGTCGCGCTCGTCGTCGATCGCGACGCCGTACGGGCCGCCGGGCAGCGGCACGCGCGCGAGGAACTTCAGGCGCGGGCGGGTCGCGAAGACGATCAGCGCGTCGCCGCGCGTGTCGGTGATGTACGCGCGGCCGTCGGCGTCGGCGACGACGTGCGTGGGGCCGAGCCCTGCCGACTGCGAGCCGCCGCCGCGCAGGGTCTCGGGGTCGAACAGCTCGAACGTGTACGCGCGCACCGACACGACGCCGAGCTTCTCGCCGACGGAGACCACGCCGCCGGGCTGCGCGTCGACCGGCGCGGAGCGCCTCCGCCCGCCCGGACCGACCGCGGTCAGCGTCGAGCCGAACTCGTCGACCGTGTAGGCCCGGCCGTCGAGGAACGCCGCGTCGTGCGGATGGTCGCCCACCTTCGTCGTGGTCGCGCGCCCGCTGCGAAGGTCGACGGAGATCAACGCGTCGGCCTCCTCGGCGGGCACGAGCACCGGGCCGCCGGGCGCGGCGAGCTCGAGGTGACGCGGAGACGCGGGAAGCTCGACGCGACGGCGGACGCTCGCGGTGCGCAGGTCGAGCAGCGCGAGGCGCGGCGCGTCGAGCAGCGCCGCGGCGAGGGTCCCGGGGCGCGGGTCGGCGACGAGCCCCTCGGCCGGGCCCCCGATGCGGACGACGCGGCCCGCGGGC
>CADCVT010000393.1 GCA_902806215.1 uncultured Solirubrobacteraceae bacterium
CGGCGGCGGCACGGGCGGTCCCAGCATCGGGATCTTCCGCGCCGGATCGTCCGCTGCCTCGGTGAGCGGTACGACGTTCTCGATCGGCTCGGGCGGCAGTGGCGGCACGAGCCCGGCCGGCGGGAGCTCGACCGGCGGCAACGGCACCGCCGGGACCGTCATCTAGGCGGGGGTAGGTGCGACGGCGCGGCGCCGCTCAGGCGGCGCCGCGCTGCACCACGCCCGACTCGTACGCCAGCACGACGGCCTGCACGCGGTCGCGCAGGCCGAGCTTCATCAGCAACCGCGCGACGTGCGTCTTCACCGTGGTCTCCGAGACGACGAGCTCGGCGGCGATCTCCGCGTTCGACAGGCCGCGGGCGATGAGCTTGAACACCTCGAGCTCGCGGGCGGTCAGGTCCTCGAAGCCGGGCGGCGGCGCCGGAGCCTGCGCCGGGGCCGCGGTGGCGAACTCCTCGATCAGCCGCTTGGTGATCGACGGCGCCAGCAGCGCCTCGCCGCCGGCGACGACGCGGATGCCCGCGGCGAGCTGCTCGGGCGGGACGTCCTTGAGCAGGAAGCCCGACGCCCCGGCGCGACGGCCGACGACTCACCCCCTGACTGACTGCTGTTGACCGCACGCGCGGCGCGGCAGCCAGGTGGAGCTAGGCGGCAGTCCGCCGCTCCTCAGAAGCCGCGTGGCCCGCCAGCTCGGCGTGCTGGATCTCCTCGTACGACCCGTCGTCGTTCAGGATCCGGACGTGGGGCCGGTAAGGCGTGTCCAGGTCGACGTCGAGCACGACCCCGACGCGGCCGTCGGCCAGATCGACCGAGTACCCGGGCGGGAACGGCACGACCACCTTGGCGAACACAGCGCAGACCTCGGGATCGAAGGCGGTGCCGATGCCGCGCTCGATGACCTCGACGCCGATGTGCGGCGGCGCGGCGGTCTTGTAGGCGCGCTCGGAGGTGACGGCGTCGTACACGTCGGCGACCGACGCGATGCGGGCGAACTGGTGGATCTTGTCGCCCGCAAGGTTGTCCGGGTAGCCCTTGCCGTCGATCCGCTCGTGGTGGTGCCGGACGACCGCCTTGACGAGGAACGAGATGTCCTCGCCGAGCATGTCGCACCCGATCACCGGGTGCTTGCGCATGACGTCCCACTCGGCGTCGTCGAGCTTGCCGGGCTTGTTGAGGATCTCGGCGGGGATCGAGAGCTTGCCGATGTCGTGCAGCAGCAGGCCGAGCGCGATCTTCGACAGCCGGCCCTCGATGGCGTCGAAGCGACGGCGGCCGGTGAAGTCGACCCAGCCGTGCTCGAGGAAGGTCTTGCGGGCGAGCACGACGCCGAGCGCGGTGACGTCGATGACGTGCTGCAGCAGGTACTGGTCGGCGCCCATCATGTCGGCGAGGTGGAGCGCGGCGTCCGGGAGGTTCATGACCTCGTCGGTGACGATCGAGGCGACGTCGGAGAGATCGGAGATCGCGTTATCCGACAGGCCCTTGCCGCTCTGCAGCGCCGACTTGGCCTCCGACAGGGCGACGCCGACGGCCTCCGAGGCCTTGCGACGGGTGTCGTCGGTGACGGCGGTCTGGGGCATGATCCCCTCGCCCAGCTCGTCCTCGATCCAGACCGTGCTGATGCCGCTCGCGTTGAGCGCCTTCTTGTAGCGCTCGGTGATCGAGACGCCCCGGCGCAGCAGCGGGATGTCCCCGTGCCCGGTGGCGAAGATGTCCTGGGCAAGCGGGGTGCCCACTTCGAGGCTGTCGAGGCTGACGAGTCGCACGCCACCCGGTGATCGGCAGTGCCCGGTGCTCTCTTGAGTAGGTTTTCGCGTCGATGAAGCTTGCGACGTTCCTTCCGAACGGGGCCTCGGCACCGCTCGCCGGAGAGGTCCGAGACGACGACGTGTTCGCCTTCGAGGGGACCGTCCTCGATCGCCTGACGTCCGGTGACCGGACGCCCGCGCGCGGCGAGGCGTTCCCCCTCGCCGACGTGACCCTGCTCGCTCCCGTCCCGCGCCCTCGGGCGATCTTCGGCATCGGCCTCAACTACCGCGCGCACGCGCTCGAGGGCGGGCGCGGGATCCCCGAGGCGCCGATCGTCTTCATGAAGCTGCCGACCTCGTCGGCGCCGCCCTGCGCGCCGGTGCCGACGCCGTCGGTGGTCCGCCGGCTCGACTACGAGGGCGAGCTCGCCGTCGTCATGGGCGCGGAGGGCCAGGTGGCCGGCTATGCGGTCGCCGACGACGTCTCGGCGCGCGACCTCCAGAAGCGCGAGCCGCAGTGGACGCGCGCGAAGGGCGCCGACGGCTTCTGCCCGTGGGGCCCGTGGATCACGACGATCGACGAGGTCGAGGACCCGCACGCCCTGGGCCTGCGGACGTGGGTCAACGGCGAGCTGCGCCAGGACGGCTCGACCGACGACCTCATCTTCGACGTCCCGACGGTCGTCGAGTTCATCTCCGAGACGATCACGCTCGAGCCGGGCGACCTCATCCTCACCGGCACGCCGTCGGGCGTCGGCGCGTACATGGATCCGCCGCGCTTCCTGCAGAGCGGCGACGTCGTGCGCATCGAGATCGACCGGCTCGGCGCGATCGAACACGCCATACGATGAGCTCGTGCGTCATGTCACGTTCGTCCTCATCGCGCTTGCCGCGCTGACCGCTGCCGCGCCCGCGGGCGCGCAGGAGCCGCCGAACACGAAGAAGGAGCGCGTCCAGCACGTCGGGTTCCTCTCCGAGCCGCAGGTCATCTCGACGCGGTTCAAGGGGACGCTGATGTACGTCTCGACGCTGCGCGGCCTGGCGATCTACGACATCAAGGACCCGGTCAAGCCGGTCCGGATCGGACAGCTCCAGCTCCCGCACTTCGAGAACGAGGACATCGACGTCGGCGGCGGCATCGCGCTGATCTCCAACGACCCGAGCGAGGGCGCCGGGCGCCTGCACGTCATCGACGTCAAGGACCCGACCGCGCCGAAGCTGCTCTCGAGCATGGACACGGGAACCGCCGACGGCGGGATCCTCACCGGCGGGCTCGGCAACCCGTTCGGCATCGGCAACGGCACCGGCCACACCGCCAGCTGCGTGCAGGAGTGCAAGTTCGTCTACCTGGCGGGCACGCTTAGCGGCATCGACGTCGTCGATCTGCGCGACCCGTCGAAACCGAAGTACGCGACGCCGTCGAACTTCCCCGTGCCCGAGGCCACCGGTGGTCTGGCGACGCACGACGTGCAGTTCGACCGGGCGGGCCGCGCGTGGATCGCCGGGGCGGGCGGCACCGCCGCCTACGACGTGACGAACCCGCTCGCGCCGGTCCTCGTCGCCCGCACCGACGAGCAGGGGCAGAGCCGCTACGCCGAGACCTTCGGCAACGACGACGGCAAGACCTACAACGACTTCATCCACCACAACTCGATGCGCCTCCCGAACAGCTCGCTCGCCGCGCTGCCGGCCGGCGTCGACGTCGCCGCGGACTCGAACGTGGTCGCGATCACCGAGGAGGACTACAACCGGCCGACCTGCAAGGGCGCCGGGTCCTTCCAGACGTGGGAGATCACGAGGGACAAGACCCGCGGGGCGGGCGCCGACGGCAAGGGCCGGCCGGTGCCGGTCCTCAAGCCGCTCGACAAGTTCGAGGTCGAGGAGGACGCGAGCCGCCAGAGCCTGTGCAGCGCGCACTACTTCGACGATCGCGGCGGGCTGATCGCCCAGGGCTGGTACGAGCAGGGGACCCGGTTCTTCGACATCTCCGACCCGCGCAACATCCGCCAGGTCGGCTTCTTCATCCCGCAGAAGAACATGACGTGGGGAGCGGTCTTCCCGCCCACCGACCCGACGGGCGAGGTCGTCTACAGCCTCGACACCCTGCGCGGGATCGACGTGCTGCGCTTCGACCGGCCGAAGCCGGCCATCCCGGGCACGCAGTCGGCGCCGAAGGACCTCCAGCAGCTGCCCGAGGTCGTCGCTCCTCCGGCCGGCGGTCCGGGCGCGGGCAAGGACGAGGTGCCCGGCCGCGCCCGCAGCGGTCGCCGGCCCGACGTCGCGCTGCGCATCGACGACGGCCGCCGGAC
>CADCVT010000394.1 GCA_902806215.1 uncultured Solirubrobacteraceae bacterium
GCTTGCGCTGGCCGAGCGAGAAGAAGCCGCCGATGTCCGAGCCCCACGTGCTCACGCCGCTCAGCCCCATCGTCAGCCCGTTGCGCACCGACGACTCGAGGCCGTCGAAGCCCCAGTCGGTCGTCGGGTCGCCGCCCCAGACGATCCTCGCGTGCTTCGCCGTGCCGGTGAAGCCCGAGCGGACGTAGTTGGCGATCGGCCGCCCGGCGTCCTCGGTCTGCTCGGTCGCCGTGCGGTGGTAGAGGGTCGGGTAGAGGTTGTGCATCTGCGTGCCCGGCGTGCCGTCGGCCGAGCGCGCGTCCTCGGGCGTGTACTCGCCGAAGTCCTCCATCCAGCCGTCGTAGCCGTCCTCGATCGCCTCGCGCACGAGCGACCCGAAGAAGCTGCGGCCGGCCGGGCTCGTGAAGTCGACCTGGCTGACCTGGAACTGGTCGGCGGTGGAGTAGCGGTACACGTACGGGCGCCCGGTCGCGTCGGTGTTGTACGTCCCCTCGGCGTAGCGCGGATGGTCGGTGCAGACCATGGGGTTCATGTACGCGAGCACCGCCGCGCGGCGGTCGTGGATCGCCTTCGTCCGCGCCTTGACCTTCTCGCGGTCGGGGAGCTGGTCGGCGCACGGCAGGTAGTGCAGGAACGTCTCGACCACGCTGATCGGGACACCCGCCCTGCGCTGCGCGTCGAGCTCCTCGACCTCGGACGGGCCGCCCGGCGTCGGCTGCCACCACGCGCCGAGCACCCACGGTGCCGCGACCGGCGGCTGGCGCCCGAGCCGCGCCGTGTAGCGCTCGAGCGCCTTGGCCGGCGTCGGGCCGGCGAACACGCGGAACGCCAGGCGGCTCGACGGCGCCTCGACGCTCCAGGAGTCGCCGCCGCCGAGGCGGAACATCGACGTCTCCGCGTTGTCGAGCAGGAACCCGTACCCCTCGGTCGACAGCAGCCACGGGATCGGGAAGTACGTGGCGTCGTCGCGCGGGTGGTAGCCCTGCGGCGGCGCGAACGCCGCGATGAACGGCCGCTCCTCGCGCTGGTAGGGCCCCTCCCCCACGAACACCTCGACGTCGTTGCCGCGCTGGTCGATCGCGTTCGAGCGCTCGCCGAAGCCGAGGTAGCGCTCGTCCTCGCGTGCGGTGAAGCCGATCGTCATCGCTTCCGCGTCCTTCGAGGTCGCCTCGACCGCGATGACCCCGTCGGCGTCTGGCTGCATCCTCACTTGGATCTGCTTGCCGGATTCGGTGACGACGTCCGTCACGACAGCAGGCCCTTCGCGTCTTGTCCTGACGGACGTCGTTGCTCGATCCCACGTGCCGAACGGCGTCCGGATGCCCAGCCGCGCACCCGGACTCTCGCTGAGGACGTCGCCGAAGGAGATCGCTCCGGTGCGGTCGTCGATGCTCCCCGTGAGCGATCCGGCCTCGACGGACGCGGCGTGTGCGGGCGCGGCAAGCGCGACGAAGGCGACGATGAGGGCAAGAACGCGCACCGGCCGCGAAGGATGCCCGTCTCGAGGCGGCGCGTCGCCGGTTCGCCGGCTCCCTAGGATCCTCGCCGTGTCCATCACCGACAAGCTCGAGGGCAAGCGGGTCGTGATCTGCGCCGGTTCGGGCGGCGTCGGCAAGACGACGACGTCCGCGGCGCTCGCGATGGGGCTGGCGGCCGAGGGCCGCAAGGTCGCCGTCGTGACGATCGACCCGGCCAAGCGCCTCGCCGACTCGCTCGGGCTCGAGGACCTCGGCAACGAGCCGGCGCTCGTCGATCCCGCCCGGCTCGCCGGCCACGGCATCGAGATGAAGGGCGAGCTGTGGGCGATGATGCTCGACGCCAAGCGGACCTTCGACGAGCTGATCGACAAGCTCGCGCCCGACGACAAGTCGCGCGACGAGGTGCTGGCGAACCGGATCTACCAGGAGCTGTCGGGCGCGGTCGCCGGCTCGCAGGAGTTCACCGCGATCGCGAAGCTATACGACCTCGATCGCAGCGGCGAGTTCGACGTGCTCATCCTCGACACGCCGCCGTCGCGCAATGCGCTCGACTTCCTCGACGCACCGGACCGCCTCACCGGCTTCCTCGACGGCCGCGCGCTGAAGGTGTTCCTCGCCCCGACCGGCATCGCCGCGAAGGTCATGGGCCGCGGGACGAGCGTCGTGTTCAGCGTCATGCGGCGCGTCACCGGCGTCGACCTCCTGCAGGACCTGAG
This sequence comes from uncultured Solirubrobacteraceae bacterium, assembly GCA_902806215.1. GTDB lineage: Bacteria > Actinomycetota > Thermoleophilia > Solirubrobacterales > Solirubrobacteraceae > CADCVT01. Next base: position 2,195 of record CADCVT010000394.1, read on the forward strand.
CGTCTTCTTCGGCGCGCTCGGCGGCCTCGTCGGCGGCTTCCGCGAGCGCGCGTCGGGGGTCAAGAAGCTGCTCGCCGACCCCGCGACGACGTTCCTCATCGTCACGTCACCGGAGCGCGAGCCGGTCGACGAGGCGATCTTCTTCCGCGGCAAGCTGCGCGAGGCGGGGATGCCGTTCGGCGGCCTGATCGTCAACCGCGTCCAGCTCGACCTCGTCGAGGGCGATCCGGACGAGGTCGCCGGCGAGCTGGCCGAGGCGCTCGGGGAGGAGCTGACGGCGAAGGTCGCCGACACCCTGCGCGAGCTCCAGGTCCTCGCCCAGCGCGACCTCGCGTCGCTGTCGAAGCTCATGGACGAGCTCGAGGTGACCGAGCCGACGGTGATCCCGCTGCTCGAGGGCGACGTCCACGACGTCGACGGCCTCGCGCAGGTGCACCACCACCTGTTCGCGTAGCCGCGAACGTACGTGGTGCCGGGCTAGGGCCCGGCAGGGCGTACGTTCGCGGACTCGGCGGCGTCGAGGAGGCGGTCGGCGGCGCCCTTGAGGTCCGGGTCCAGGTGGCCGCAGAGCGTGTCGCCGAGGAGCGCTCGGGTGTGCTCGGCGAGGTCGGCGGCGATCTCGGTCAGGCCGGGGACGGTCAGACCGGCGACGATCGTCCGCTCGATCTCGACCGCGTCGGCGACGCGCCCGAAGAGCGCGGCGCGCTCCTCCTCGACCGCGCACAGCGCCGCGAGGCGGTGCGGGAGGAGGCCGCTCTCGGGGCCCTCGGGCTCGAGCAGCGCGCGCAGGGCGAGCAGCAGGTCGGTCAGCGCCTCGCCGGGCTCGGGGCGCTCGCACGCGAGGTCGAAGCGGCGCAGTGCCCACGCGAGCTCGCCGCCGCGCGGCATGCGCCGGCCGGTGAGCGCGACGAACGCGCGCAGCTCGTCCTCCTGCTCGGCGGAGAGCACGAGCGGGTCGCCGCTGCCCGCCCAGCCGGTGGGCGAGCCGCCCGCGAGGTCGACGAGCTGCCACGGCCCGCTGCCCAGGCGAACCCACGCGGCGGGCGCGAGGCCCACGGCACCGGCCTCGTAGAGGCGCAGTGCGCGGACGAGCCGCCGCAGCCGTGCTGGGGCCGCGTCGGCCTCGAGCGCGTCGGCGAGCGTGAGGACCGCCAGCGTGTTGGGGGTGTCGCCGATCGCCGCGAGCCAGGCGACGTCGTCGGGCGCGCCGGGGACGTTCTCGTGGCGGCAGAGGCGCACGCCGTCGGCCAGCTCGACCTCGGGCGACGCGAGCCGCAGTCCCGGCAGGCCGACGACGAGCGTGGCGAGCTGCTCCTCGCGCGCGGCGACGAGCTCCTCGAGCTCCTCGAACGCGCGGTCGAAGCGCTCGGAGGTGATGGCGAAGTCCGACGAGTCCTCGAACACGCGGTCGACGAACACGCGCAGGGTCGCGTCCGCCCGGTCGCGTGGGTCGCGCGGCACGCGCTGCTCGCCGCGCGAGCGCAGGTAGGCGTCGAGCCCCTCGAGGACCTCGAGCTCGCGAGCGGCAGGCGCGTAGCTGGCGAGCTTGGCGAGCTTGCCGAGCCGCTCTCGGATGTAGGCGCCCGTCAGCGGGCGGTAGCAGTAGAGCGGCGCTGAACGGCGCCGGCGGGTGGGTGGGCCCCTCTCTTCCAGCTCGAACGGGACCTCCTCGCCGCCGGCGACGTCCGCGGCCAGAGCGGTTGCGGCCTCATCGGCGAACGCGCGCAGGGCGGTGTGCAGCGGGCTGTGACGCATGGCGGCGCGATTCGTCGCGTCAGAAGACCCTCCTCCGCCATGCAACGATCGATGCGCCACGCCTGACGCATCAATCGGCCCCGAGATCGTGGGCGGCGCAGACCGACGGTAGGCCGTTAGGCCGGTGTCGGCTGCGGCGTCCGCGAGCTCGCCGCCGAGAATGCGTCAGGGAGCCAGTCCTGCCCGTAGGTGCGCATGCCCTCGACGATCGGGAGCAGCGCGCGGCCCTTCTCGGTCAGCGCGTACTCGACGCGCGGCGGGACCTCGGGGAACGTCTGGCGCTCCACGATCCCCTCCTCCTCCAGCGCGCGCAGCCGCAACGACAGCGTGCGCGGGCTGATGCCGGTCAGCGAGCGCTCGAGCTCGCAGAAGCGCGAATGGCCCTCGGAGAGCTCACGCACGAGCAGCAGCGTCCACTTGCCGCAGACGATGTCCGCAGTTCGACAGACGGGGCAGCTCTCATCGACCGGCATGGCCCATAACTATACGAGGTAAAGCGAGGTCGGGCCAGCGGCCCAGGGGGCCGCTGGCCTTGGGAGAATCTCCTTGGGGAGATTCTCCCCTAGCCGTTCAGCAGATTGCCCAGGCCGCCTCCGCCCGAGGAGGCCGCCGGCGCGACGATCCGGCCCTCCGACGGCTGCACGAGCACCCAGCCCTGGCCGCTGAAGCCCATCTGCACCGACTCGCCCGAGCCCTTGCCGATGAAGTTCTTCAGCTTCACGTCGGTCTTGATCGAGGTCGACACGCCGCCGGACCACGTGATCGCGGCCTGCGGATCGGCGAACGTCGGGGCCGACGCGACGTTGAGCAGCACCGGAGGCCCGTCGGAGAGGATCGCGACCCAGCCGGTGCCGGTGAGCGACGTGTTGAACAGGCCGCCGCCCATCATCGCGCTGGCGCCCTGGACGCGCTCGATGTCCCAGTCGATGCCGGCGTCGAACGCGAGGAGGTTCGGGACGTTGACCGTGATCTTCTCGCCCTCGAGGTAGACGAGGTGGATGTCCTGGGCCTGGTCGGCGAGGAAGACCTCGCCCGTGCCGCTCATCTTCATGAGCGACTGGCCCTCGCCGGTGACGGCCTTCTTCAGCATGCGGCTCATGCCGCCGGACCCGGCGTGCTCGAACGACACGTCGCCCTGGTAGGCGACCATCGAGCCGAGCTTGGCCTGGATCGTCACCTGGTTCAGCTCCACCTTGAGCAGCTTGGAGTTCTGGCGGTGGAAGCTCTCGGTGCTCTCGGCTTCGCGAAATTCGGAAAGGGAGGTCTTCATGGAGTGCAGCCTCTCAGGAGCGACCGCAAGAACTCAAGAACACCGGCGTTCACATGAGCATGAACCTTCGCCTGGGTCTCCTGTCCGCCGTGGTCGCGCTCGGATGCGTGGCCGCTGCTCCCTCCCCCGCCCTCGCCGCCTGCGATCCCATCGATCCCTCCGCGTGCCTGCATCCGTTCCCGAACGACTTCTTCACGGTCGACGCGGACACGCCGACCGGCAAGCGCGTCGCGCTGTCGCCCAACGACATGCCGAAGAACCGGTTCGGCAAGCCGATCGACCCGTCCGACCACAACCGCGCCGACGGCTTCAGCCCCGGCTCGACGCTCATCGCGAAGGTCCCCGGCCTCGACACGCTCGCCGACTTCCGCGCCTCCAAGCTCCCGCCGATCGACGACCCGCGCCAGTCGCTGCGCAAGAAGTCGTCGGTCGTCGTCATCAACGCGCGGACGCTCAAGCGCCACCTCGTCTGGGCCGAGATCGACTCGAACCCCGAGGACCCCGCCGACCGCACCCTGATCGTCCGCCCGGCCAAGAACTTCGACGAGGGCGAGCGCTACATCGTCGCGCTGCGCAACCTGCGCGAGGCCGACGGCGACCGGATCCCCGCCAACGCCGCCTTCGCCTCGTTCCGCGACGGCACGGCCAAGGGCGCCCGGGCCGAGGACATGGACCGGGTCCTCGCCCGGCTCGGCAGGGCGGGCGTCCAGCGCAAGGACCTCTTCCTCGCCTGGGACTTCACGATCGCCAGCGCCGAGTCGACGACCGGCCGCATGCTGTCGATCCGCGACCGCGCGTTCGCCGGCCTCGGCGACACGAACCTCGCCGACCGCAAGGTCGCGGGCCGCGCCCCCGTCGCGACGATCAACCCGAACCTGCCCGACGGGCTCCCGACCAAGGACAGCCCGGTCAAGCCCGACGGCATCACCGACTACGCCAGCGGCCCGATCGCGCGCAAGGTGCGCGGGCGCCTCGTCGTGCCGTGCTTCCTCAACGCGCCCGGGTGCCCGACGGGCTCCCAGTTCCTGATCGGCGGCGACGGCAACCCGGTCCAGATCCCCGGCAACACCACGACCTACGACTTCAGCTGCAACATCCCGCGGACCGCCGGCAAGGTGCGCCCGATGCTCTACGGCCACGGCCTGCTCGGCCAGCAGGACGAGATCGACTGGGGCGGGAACCCGGACTTCGCCGCCCAGTACGGCTACATGTACTGCGCCGTCGACTGGAACGGCATGGCGTTCAAGGACATCCCGAACGTCCTGACCGTCCTCCAGGACCTCTCGCGGTTCCCGACGCTCGTCGACCACATCGAGCAGGGCTACCTCGGCTTCCTGTTCCTCGGGCGCGCGCTCATCCACCCGGACGGCCTGGCGAAGGACCCGGCCTTCCAGGGCAGGATCGACACGAGCGAGCTGTTCTACGACGGCAACTCGCAGGGCGGCATCTACGGCGGCGCGCTGCTCGCCATCGCGCCCGACCACGAGCGCGCCGTGCTCGGCGTCCCCGGCATGAACTACTCGACCCTCCTGCATCGCAGCGTCGACTTCGACGGCTACGCGGAGGGCGACGTCGGCACCGACACCGAGTTCGGGATGTACGACCAGTACCCCAACGAGCTCGAGCGGCCGTTGATCTTCACGCTCATCCAGATGCTGTGGGACCGCGCCGACCCGAACGGCTACGCCGCCCACATGACGAACGACCCGCTGCCGAACACGCCGACGCACAAGGCGCTGCTGCAGGTCGGCTTCGGCGACCACCAGGTCGCCGACGTCACCACCGAGGTCGAGGCGCGGACCGCCGGCATGCGCGTGCACCAGCCGCTGCTGGCGCCGGGTCGCGAGCGCTACCGCGGCCGCCCGTACCCCGACGCGCCGATGCCCGAGACGTTCCAGGGCGTCAAGTCGCTGGGCGAGCCCGGCTACGCGTTCGACGGCTCGGGCGTCGTGTTCTACGACACCGGCAACACGCCGGCGCCATGGGCCGCGAACATCCCGCCGCGCGAGGGCGACGACCCGCACGAGAACGTCCGCCGGACGCCCGCCGCCAAGGTCCAGAAGTCCGAGTTCCTGAAGAGCGGCGGCGCGATCGTCGACGTCTGCGGCGGGCCCTGCAAGGGCGCGCCGTAGGGTCTAGGCGGCGAAGCGGGCCTGCGAGTCCGCGACGTCGTCCATGGTGGTGCCACGGCGGCCGTCGGCGGCGAGCAGGAGCTTGAAGTCGTGCGGGCTGGTCGCGGCGCGGCTGGCCTCGTCGACGGTGACGCGGCCGGCCTTGACGTGGTCGAACAGCGCCTGGTCGAAGGTCTGCATCCCGTAGTACGCGCCGTCGGCGATGACCTCCTGGAGCCGGCCGGTCTGCTCCGGGTCCATGATCATGTCCTTGACGCGACCGGTCATGCGCAGGATCTCGCAGGTCGCGACGCGGCCGCCGTCGGTCGAGCGCACGAGGCGCTGGGAGATGACGCCCTTCAGGGTGCCGGCCATCATCGCGCGGACCTGCTGGTGCATGTGCGGCGGGAAGAAGTCGATGACGCGGTTGATCGTCTCGGGCGCGTCGACGGTGTGGACCGTCGAGAGGACGAGGTGGCCGGTCTCGGCCGCGCTCAGCGCGGTGTGGACCGTCTCCTCGTCGCGCATCTCGCCGATGAGGATGCAGTCCGGGTCCTGGCGCAGGACGCGGCGCAGCGCGCGCTTGAACGAGTGGGTGTCCTGGCCGACCTCGCGCTGGTTGATGATCGAGCGCTTGTCGCGGTGCAGGAACTCGATCGGGTCCTCGATCGTGACGATGTGACGCGACTGCGTCTCGTTCATGTGGTCGATCATCGCGGCGAGCGTGGTCGACTTGCCCGAGCCCGTCGTGCCGGTCACGAGGATGATCCCGCGCTCCTCCTCGGCGAGGTCGCGGATGACCGACGGCAGGTTGAGCTCGTCGATCGTGCGGATGCTGAACGGGATCGCGCGGCAGACGAGCGAGATCGCACCGCGCTGGTGGAAGGCGTTGACGCGGAAGCGGCCGGTGCCCTCGATCGAGTACGCGAAGTCGACCTCACGCTCGGCGGAGAACTCCTGGAGCTTGTCCTTGTCGTCGAGCATCTGGAAGACGGCGTGCTCGGTGTCCTGCGGCGTCAGATGAGCGACGCCGGGGATCGGCACGAGCTCGCCGTCCAGACGCGTCAGCGGCGGGGACGGGACCTTGAGGTGCAGGTCGGAGCCGCCGACCTGGACGAGGTGGCGGAGGCAGGCATCAATGTCGAGCATCGCCTACCGGTCATCGGCCGGTCGCGCTCGGTGTTGAGGAGGTTCTTCAGGCCGCGGACGGTTCGTCCCAATCTGGCGCCCAGGCAGGGTCCGCCGTGCGCTTGCCCCGCTCGAGCCCGTCGATGCGACGGCGCTCCTCGTCGGACAGCTCGAAGTCGAAGACTTCGAGGTTCTGCCTGATGCGCTCGGGCGCGGTGGCCTTGGGGAGCGCGCAGACGTTCGGGTGGTCGAGCAGCCAGCGCAGCGCGACCTGGCCGGCGCTCTTGCCGTGCGCCCTGCCGATCTCGGTCAGCACCTCGTCGTCGTGCAGCAGGCCGTGCGCGAACGGCGAGTACGCCTCGAGCAGGATGTCGTGCTCCTGCGCCTGGGCGACGAGCTTGGCCTGGCCCAGGTACGGGTGGTATTCGACCTGGTTGGCGAAGATCGTGGCGTGGCGGCGCGCCTCGTCGACGAGCGCGACGGTGAAGTTGCTGACGCCGATGTGGCGGACCAGCCCCTCCTCCTGGACCTCGCGCAGCGCCGTGAGCGTCTCCTCGAGCGGCACGTCGGGGTTGTGCCAGTGCATGAGGTAGAGGTCGAGCTGCTCGATCCCGAGCGCCTCGAGGCTCTTCTCGGTCGCGCGCCGGACGCGGTCGCGCGTGAAGTCCGACGTCCACACCTTGCTCGTGACCCAGATCTCCTCGCGGGCGACGCCGCCGGCGCGCAGCCCCTCGCCCACCTCCGCCTCGTTCTCGTAGATGCGCGCGGTGTCGATGTGGCGGTATCCGGCTTGGAGCGCCGTGGCGACACCCTCCGAGCAGTCTTTGCCCTTGAGCTGCCAGGTGCCGAAGCCGAGCGCGGGAACGTCGGAGCCCTGGATGGAGACGGTGGTGTCGGTCACGCGCCGGAGCCTATGAGGTCGGCGGCCGCGCGGGCGGTCGCGGGGCCGATCGAGATGCCCCACGGTCCGTGGCCGGCGCAGACGACGACGCGCTCGTCGCGGCGCTCGAGGATGAGCTTGCCGTCCTTCGGGCGCGGGCGGGGGCACGCGCGGGCGCTGACGATCTCGACCTCGCCGATGAAGCGGCGTGCCCGGTGCTGCAGCTTGCGGGCGACCTCGTGCGCGTCGGGCTCCTCGCCGGGATGGAAGCTCGACCCGAGCAGGTCTCCGCAGAGCGTGAAGATCTCGCCCGGCGGGATGTCGGTGATGCCCTCGACTCCGGCTTCCTCGAGGACGTGGGTGGTTCGCGTCTGGGTGGTCGCCGTCACGCCCCACAGTGGCTCGACGCCGTCGGTCCACGCGCCCGTCGCGATCAGCGTCTGCGGTGCCTCGGGAACAACGACGCCAGTCAGGAAGTGAGCTCCCGCTCGCGTGGCGCGCCGGGCCCACGCCTCGGTGGCCGCGCGCGGGCCGACGACCCAGCCGGTGCTCAGACGCACAGCGGGAATCCCCGGGAGGACGGCGGGCTCCAGATCTCTTGCCTGACTGAGCAGTTCTGGGCGCACCTCGGGCGGCAGGCCCGCCGTGCTGAGCGCGCCGAGCAGGAGGATCCCGTCAGGCTCGTCGGCCAACGGGAAGTCGTCGAGGTCCCGGTACAGCGCGAGCGTCTCGAGGTGCCACGCCGCGAGCGACGGGTCGAGCGGGTGCTGCAGCACGCCGGAGTTGCGCCCCGACGCGCCCGCGGCGATGCCGAGGCGGTCGACGACGACGACGTCCGCGCCGGCCTCGGCGAGCACCGCGGCCGCCGAGCAGCCGACGATCCCCGCCCCGATGACCGTGACGTCAGGCAGGCGCGGCGGCGCCGGCGCGCGCGTACGCTGCCTGCTCGAACTGCACGAGCGTCCCGAGGACGCCCATGTCGAAGAACGGCAGGACCTGCGTCATCAGCAGCGCCGCGATGCCGGTGTCGCGGTCGAGCCAGTAGAAGCAGTTGAAGAGGCCGGCCCAGTCGCCCGTGCCGCTCTTGCGCATGCCCGGGACGTCCTCGAGCGTGAGGTGGAAGCCGAGGCCCCACCCCTGCTTGAACGGCAGCGCGGGGACGTCGTTGGTCATGCGCTTGTCGGCGCTCTCGACGAGCTCGGGCAGCTCGATGCCTCCGAGGTGGTCGGTGAGCATCAGGTCGACGGTCTCGGCCTCGAGGATGCGCGCGGCGTCGAGCTCGCCGCCGCCGAGCAGGTCGCGCAGGAAGCGCTCGTAGTCGCGCGCGGTCGCGTAGAGGCCCGACCCGCCGGAGTCGATGTCCGGATCGCTCGGCAGGGCGATGTCGCTGACCTTCAGCGTGCCGTCGGCCTGGCGCTCGTGGATCGCCATGGCGCGCTCGAGCTGCTCGCTGTTCGGGCGGAACGTCGCGTCGGTCATGCCGAGCGGCGTGAACACGTGCTCGCGCAGGTACTCGCCGAGCGTCTGCCCGGTCAGCTTCTCGACGACGAGCCCGAGCCAGTCGGTGCTCACGCCGTAGATCCACGCGGTACCGGGGTCGGCGAGCAGTGGCGTGTCGATCGCCTCGCGCTTGCCGGTCAGCAGGTGGACGGCGCCGGCGGCCTCGGCGTGCCGCGTCAGGTCCTTGCTGTTGAACGCGTAGCCGGCGCCGCTCGTGTGGTTGAGCAGGTGGCGGATCTTCGCGGGCTCGGCCGGAGCGCGCAGCCGCGGCTCGTCGCCGTCGAAGCCGTCGAGGACCTGGAGCTCGCCGAACTCCGGCAGGACCGACTCGACCGTCTGGTCGAGGTCGAGCTCGCCGCGCTCGACGAGGCGCATCGCCGCGACGCTCGCGAGCGCCTTCGTCATCGACGCGATCCGGAAGATCGTGTCCTCGCCGACGGCCGCGCCGCCCTCGATGCTCAGTGCGCCGGCGTAGCCCTCGTAGGTCGGACCGTCGGGCGTGGTCACGATGGCGGCGATGCCCGGGACAGCACCCGAGTCGACCGCCTGCTGCAGCAGCTCGTCCATGCGCGTGACGCTACATCAGGGGCGGGCGCCCCGGCGCCATCGCGGCGGGTCAGCGCCGGGCGCGCGCGAGGCACGCGCTGCGCTTGGCGCGCTTCGCCAGGCGCCGGCATGACGCTACCTTCGCAGCCCGGCGGACGCACGCGGTGCGGGCGCGGCC